>JAZKJM010000001.1:300000-415974 GCA_040384265.1 Pseudomonadota bacterium
CTGCCCCCGGCTAGAAAGCGGCCTCTTTTATGTTAGATAGGTGACGACCATGAAAATTCTCAGCTCATTGAAATCCGCCAAAAAGCGCGATAAAAACTGCCGCGTTGTTCGCCGCAAAGGCCGCTTGTATGTCATCAACAAGCAAAATCCGCGCATGAAAGCACGCCAGGGCTAGCGCATGAGCGCTGATCCGGCACCTGACCGCCGGGAAGCGCGTGCACGTTCCCTTGCTAAAGCCGTCAGCTGGCGCATTACCGGCAGCATTGACACGTTTATCCTCAGCTGGCTCATCACGGGCGATGCCCGCATTGCCGGTGCCATTTCCGCCGTCGAAGTGCTGACCAAAATCATCCTGTTTTACGTGCATGAACGCGTCTGGGGTAAAATCCGCTGGGGCAGACCAAGCGCTGCCAACTAACCACTCGATTGTCATGCCAGCGAAAGCTGGCATGACAATGGCATGGAGGATGGTTAGGAGCCGAACGGCTTAACGAACAAAAACCTGCGTTTCGTCGTAGCGGATGCCCGATTGCGACATGCCGGTAACGTTGATGCGGCTCATCGGCACGCCGATATCCTTCATCGCCGCAATGACGGACTGGGTGTTATGACCAGCAATCGCCTGCCATTTACGATCCGTCTCACCATCGCCCGTTGCCGGGGCGTAGGAAACAACATCGAACATCACCTCCGGCTTGATCGCCACGGCCTTCGAGATCGCGCTATAAAGCTGCTGGTCGAAATAGACCCGCGGCTGGTTAAAGCGGATGATGACCAGCGCCGGCGAATCCAGCGACTGCGCCTGAGCGTGAATGGGCATGGCAACACTCGCCGCAAGCAGCAGGCTGAGCATCAGGGTGCGTGGAAGGCGATGTTTTTTATGCATGATGGGTTGCGTAGCACGCCCTTTTCGTGCGCGCAAGCGGTGCGTTTCAGAAAGCGAAAAATGCCGCTTGCACTTACCCGATGACTTCGTTAGGTTGCCGCTCCTTCACGGCCTATTGCGCACCCATAGCTCAACTGGATAGAGCACTTGACTACGAATCAAGAGGCTAGGGGTTCGAATCCCTTTGGGTGCGCCAATGCTGCCTATGCCGTTCGTGAAATTCCCCCAGCCGCGCCCACATACCACACCGCCCCACTGTTTGCCGCCCCGGCGCGCCCACTAAGCGAATGGGCTTGACGGATGGGGGCCAACCGTGCATCTTGAAAAATGTTACACGATTCAAGCGGAGGATGGCATGGCACATGGCGGCGCACGCAAAGGGGCAGGCAGGCCCAAAGGCAAAGGCCGGTTCAACGAGCCGACCAAACCCATGCGCGTGCCGCTCAGCATGGTCGGCCTGATCCAGGATTTCGCGGAAGGGGACGGGCCGGACATGGGCCTGCCGCTCTATTCCTCACGCGTGCAGGCGGGCTACCCATCGGCGGCGGATGACCATATCGAAACGCGGATCGACCTCACCCGCCATCTGGTCAAGCAGCCCTCTTCCACCTTCCTCGTGCGCGCCAGCGGCGACTCGATGATCGATGCCGGCATCCGCGACGGGGATCTGCTGATTGTGGATCGCAACGCCAAGGCCGTTAACGGCAAGGTCGTCGTCGCCGCGATTGATGGGGAACTGACCGTAAAATTCCTGATCGAGAAAAAAGGCACCGCGGTGCTGATGCCCGCAAACCCGAAGTTTCTGCCCATCCCCATCAACTCCGAAAGCGGCGTCCATATCTGGGGCGTCGTCACCAGCTCGGTGCATGAACACTAGGGAATTTTCTATTTAATCCTACACGCTGTTGACCGTTCCACCGCACTGTCACCCCATCTTCATGACGGGGTCCAGCTTCTTAAGAGATGGCTTAAATATTGGCCTATACAGGGAAGATGGACCCCGGCATAAAGCCGGGGTGACACCCTTTTATGGTGATACAACGGTGTCCACTTCAATCGAAAATCTCTAGGCAGAGCGCCCCTTAGCGGCCTCCCCACCGGCATCCAAACACGGCCAGAGCGGCGTTGCACGGGTTCACGCCGCTACCAGCAACCCCGCCAACGCACCCGGCTGCACCCTCCCCGGCCCGGTTACCCACAACCCTGGCGGGAAAAAATCCTTATTTTTTAATAGAAAATTAATCTTCACAGAACTGTCACACACTTGTCACGCGACTGTCACTATAAACGGGCATGTTCAATGGACAACACGGGCACAACGCCTAACTGATGCACAGAAGAATGGAGAATTAAGATGGCTGACAAGAACGAGTACATCGACATCCTAAAACTTTATTATGGCCAAACGGCTGACACAAAAGCGAACCCAACCGGCGCTACCTACAAAAACTGGACAGTTGAGCATTTAAGGCTCCTCCCCGACCGTGATATTCATGGGCTACAGACTGGACTCCCCACCAATGCATCTGACATGTGGCAGCTAATGCCAGATAGTTTTAGCCGGGGGAAATCAACCGATGAGGCCCGCGCAGAATTTGGACGCGCGCTTTTACGTGAAGGAGCTCGCCGCGGCATAGCTGACGATAATGCACGCAGCACTCTGCAAATCCTGGTTGCCGAGGTAACTGGAAAAGAATACACAAAAATCAAGACCGATCAAATAGTTGATACCAAACGCGCAAGCATTGATTTCGCGCCGCCGGGCGTTGCAGTGCCACAACCGCTACAGAAAGTGCAGCTTTCCGCCACTGCCCTCAAAGTGCTTGACGAGGTGAAGGACTGCCTAGATTCCGGTTACGATCAAGATCCTAAGAACAATGGCGAGACACGGATACGGCCAGATGTTGCAGCAAGTGTTGCTGCCGCCAACGGGTTAAAGAACATGCCCGCTTTAAGCATTCAGCGTCGGAGAGATAGCGGGTGCTTTGTGACTGCCTATGCGCTTGGGTCCATGCCACAATTCGATATAGACAAAGAGGGTGTTGTGCTACCGATCGGCCTCACCGTCCTTACAAGCACGCTAGAAACAGCTCCGGCAAAGGTTGCTCAAATCTTTTCCGCAAACAAAACGGGACAAGTCTCTTCTGCGGATGCGGCGATTTTAGGTTTTTTGCAAGGGCGACTTGACTCAAAAACCAGCTTCGAAAGCATGGATACCGCCCTCTACAAGCTGCCTCAAAAACTAGCCATGCAGACACGCCAGCCTTAGAGGGTGATGGTGCTGGATTCCGCCTGAGCGATGCGTGCCGGCTTTTGAACGGTCGGTGCGACGAGTGTATCGGCACCATCTTTCTGCACAGTATGCTGCAAGGAAGCGGTGGCTTCTTTGACCGCATCGTGCTGATTGCGGCTAACGACCATGTTCCCAAACATTGAGCTCTCAGCAGCCATCTCTGAAGGTTCAACACTTGATTTTCTAATAGAATTTAGTGTTTTATGCTGCTCTATATCCCGACCCTTCAATTTCTCAATCAATTCTTCAACCTTCGGCAATGCTACGCGGCCGGCTTCTTTTTGTTCTTTTGTCCCATGCTCTGTCCAGCCTTCAGCCGTTTTTTTGAGCCAGGCGGCGTGGGCTTTTTCAAGTTCCGTACGTTCTGCATCCGTCGCCGTAGCAATCTTACGCCGGAACTCTTCGTCCTTTTTCTTCTCTTCTTCACTCATGTGAGGGTTCAAGAGTTCCTTGATCTCCTCTTTCAACTTCGCAATTTCGCGCGCGGTTTTCTGTGCCGGCGTTTCCTGTTTGCTGGCGCGAGTGTCGGAGGCGAGGGCGTTCGCTTCCTTCAGCGCATCGCGGCAAATATCACCCAGATGGTCGCGCTTCGCGCCGACATTGCTGCGCAGGGTTTTGATGATTCGCTCAACTTCGCTTATCTCAACACCGGCCGCCAAACAGGTGCCGGTGATGCTGGCCGCGACGCCCGCAATATCCTTTTCGGTAATCACCGGCTCTGGCACTTGGCCTTTGCTGAGCAGCGTAACCAGCGCATCCAGCGATGCCCCGCTGAAGGGCGCGCCTTCGAAACCGACCATGGCTGGCTCGGATGCCCCGCCATGCGTGACCGGCGCTTCGCCATAACGCACATTGCGCAGGCCGCCCGCCGCTGCCTGCGCGGCGCGCTGCGCCGCAGCCGACTGGGCTGCTCTTTCTTCTGCGCTGTGCTCTTCTTTACTCACCATCACCGCCGTTGTTGGGCCTTGATTGGTGGTTTGCGACCGAGAGGGGTCTTGTGGATAACTTTCGCCCCGTATGACTTGTTTTACGCTTTTAAGGTAAAAATATGGTTAAAATTGTAAACGATTTGATGCATAATAAATGGATTCAATGGTTAATTGGTGCGCCGCAACAGCGGCATGGGCGGGCCAGCATACCCCTTCGAGAGGCTTAATCAGGCTGGCTTTCAATGGCTTGGCAGGGGAGCTGGGCCGCCATCTATGATAAAATTATCACAAACCAATCAGGCAGCCATTTTGGCGAGGGACATATCCCGGATTGGCAAAATAATACTTGATATTTGGCCCTACCAGAACATTATTACTCTATTCAATCCGGAGCGTTTTATGAGCAAAAAAACCACCCTGCGTTCGAGCGATCTTGGTGAAGGCCTGCGCACTGGCACCACGGGGTTCACGGTTCGCAAACGCACCGGGGTTGGTAAGGTTGTCCATTTCTTCCTGCTCATCGCGATGGTGGTGATTGGCGCATCCATGCTGGTTTACTACCAATCGCCGGAAGGCTGCATGCTGGCAGTCGTGGTTGGCGCGGTGTTCGGGTTAGTCGCCATCAATTTTGAAAAACTCAAAACAACCAAGGAATCGCTAGAATTCATGAGCGCGCTGTTCTCCTCGGCGCTTGGCCGTGGCTACCAGTTCTGCTGCATGGTGAAGGCGAATGGCGATGTTGTTTTCTTCAACCGCCCGTTCCAGTCGGTGTTCCCGGCCTTTATCACCCAGCCGAGCCGAACGCTGGAGACACTGCTCACCCTCTATCACGTGCCGCAAGACCAGCGGGACCTGCTGGCGGCGCATCTGAGTGCCAATAACGAGGGCTCGCTCACGCTGAGCCTGCGCGCGGCGGATGAAACCGCGGCCAAAACCATGACCGTGCTGGTGGAGCCGATCGAGCGCCCAACCGGCTTCATGCTGCTGCGCGGTAAATAAGCGTTTTCATGAATCGTCGCTGAATGGCGTGAGCATGGTTGCATGCCCGCCCCCACTGGGTTACACCCGCGCCCATGGCGGCACGTGTCTTACTGGCTTTGGAAGAAATTCACCTGACGATGGGCGTGCGCCATCTGTTCGAGGGCGTGAACCTGCATATCTGCGAGGGCGATAAAATCTGCCTTGTCGGCCGCAACGGGGCAGGTAAAACCACGCTGATGCGCCTCATCATGCAGGAAATCGAGCTGGATGCGGGCAAGCGCTTCCAGCTGCCGGGCACCCGGATCGGCTATCTCGCCCAGCATATCGACTTCGACGACGCACAGCTGGTGCGCGATTTCGTGATGAACGGCCTGCCAGCGGAGCTGCGCAACGAGGAATCCGCCCACCGCGCCGACCGGGTGATGAACCCACTCTCGCTCGACCCGAACGCGCCAATGGGCCACCTGTCCGGCGGCCAGCTGCGCCGGGCGGCGCTCGCCCAGGCCCTCGTCGCCGAGCCGGATGTGCTGCTGCTCGACGAACCGACCAACCATCTCGACCTTGAAGCGACCCTGTGGCTGGAGAATTTCCTCGCCCGCACGCGCAGCGCCATCGTCTGCGTCAGCCATGACCGGGCGTTTCTGAACGCCTTCACCCACCGCGTGTTCTGGATCGACCACGGCATCGTGCGCAGCTGCCCGACCGGTTATGCCGGGTTCGATGAATGGGCCGAGGGCATTCTGGAGCAGGAAGCCCGCACCATCGCCAATATGCAAAAGAAGCTCGAAACCGAGCTCGACTGGACGCAAGGCGGCGTCACCGCGCGGCGCAAGCGCAACCAGCGGCGCCTGAGCGAGCTACACAAACTGCGCGCCAAACTACAAAACGACAAAGCGGCCTATAATGCAAAAGTCCAGGCGATTGACCTTGATCCGCTGAAGCCCACCCCCTCGTCGAAAATCGTCGCGGAGTTTAAGGGCGTCAGCAAAACCTTCACCCGCGACGGCAAGAAGATCAAGATTCTCGACAATTTCTCGCGCCGCATCCTCAAGGGCGACCGCATCGGCATTCTCGGCCGCAACGGCTCGGGCAAGTCGACCTTCCTGAAAATGCTCATCGGCGAGCTGGAGCCCGATGACGGGCTGGTGTTTCGTAGCAAGAAAATTGACCTCGCCTATTTCGACCAGCACCGCACCGCGCTCGATCCGAAAAAAACGCTGTGGAAGACCCTCGCCCCCAACGGCGATTATGTCTATATCGGCAGCGGCGACGAGCGCAAACACAAGCATGTCGCAGCGTATTTGAAGGATTTCCTGTTCGACCCCAAACGCGCCAAGGATGATGTGGGCACCCTCTCGGGCGGCATGCAGAACCGGCTGATGCTGGCGCGCACGCTTATTAACCCCGGCAACCTGATGATCCTCGATGAGCCGACCAACGACCTCGATATGGACACGCTCGACATGCTGCAGGAAATTCTCGCCAGCTATCAGGGCACGCTCATCATCGTCAGCCATGACCGCGACTTCCTCGACCGCACGGTGACCGAAGTGCTCGCCTTCGAGGGCGATTCGCGGATCGATTCCTATATCGGCGGCTACACGGATTACCTCGCCGCTAAAACCGGCCGCGCGCCCGTGACTAAGGCCGCCCCTGCCCCCGCCGCGCCCGTGAAAGCCAAGCCCGCCAGCGCCGCACCCAGCTTCACCGAAATGCACGAGCTGAAAAAACTGCCGGAGATGATGGCCAAGCTGGAGCAGGAAATCGCCGAGCTGAACGCCATTATCGCGGATGCCGAACTCTACACGAAAGACCCGGTGCGCTTCGATAAAACCGTCCGGCTGCTCGGCCGCGCGCAAGCGAAGCTGGAGGAAGCCGAAACCCGCTGGCTGGATTTAGCAAGCCGGGCGGAAGCTTAACGCAACGCGCTTTCCAGATCCGCGATTAAATCATCCACGTTCTCGATGCCGACCGACAGGCGAATCAGCCCGTCATCGATGCCGATTTTGGCGCGCACCTCCGCCGGGATGCTGGCATGCGTCATCAACGCCGGATGCTCGATCAGGCTCTCGATGCCGCCGAGGCTTTCCGCCAGGGTGAACACTTCGCAGCGCTTGAGCATCTGCGTCGCCGCCGTCTGCCCGCCGTTGACGATGGCACTGACCATGCCACCAAAGCCGTTCATCTGCCGCCGGGCGAGCGCGTGCTGCGGGTGGCTTGGCAGGCCGGGATAAATCACCCGCTCGATGGCGGAATGTTTTTCGAGGAACTGCGCGACGGCGAGTGCATTCTCGCAATGGCGCTCCATGCGCAGGCCGAGCGTTTTCACGCCGCGATGGGCGAGGAAACTATCGAACGGCCCGGCGATGCCGCCCGTCGCGTTCTGCAGGAACCCGACCTTATCGCGGATATCGTGGTTGGCCCCGGCCACCGCCATGCCGCCGATAATATCGGAATGGCCGTTAAGGTATTTCGTCGCCGAATGGATGACCACATCGAACCCAAACTGCAGCGGCCGCTGGATCCACGGCGTCGCAAACGTGTTATCCGCCACGCTGATGAGATCGCGCGCGCGGGCGACGTTGGCAACGGCCTCGAGATCGACCAGCTTCAGCAGCGGGTTGGTCGGCGTTTCCACCCACACCATGCGGGTGTTGGGGCGGATAGCCGCCTCAAACGCGCCGGGCTGGGTAAAATCGACATAGGAAAATTCCAGCTTCGCCGAATGTTTGCGCACGCGCTCGAACAGGCGGTAGGTGCCGCCATAAAGATCATCCGTGGCAATCACATGGCTGCCCGCTTCCAGCAGCTCCAGCACGGCGGATGCGGCGGCAAGGCCGGAAGCAAACGCGAACCCGCCGCTGCCGCCTTCAAGATTGCTGACCGCGCGCTCATAGGCAAAGCGCGTCGGGTTGTGACTGCGGCCATAATCGAAGCCCAGATGCTCGCCGGGGGCGGATTGCACATAGGTCGAGGTGGCGTAAATCGGCGTAATCACCGCGCCGGTGCTGGCATCGAACTGCTGCTCGGCATGAATGGCGCGGGTGTCGAAGCCCCATTTGGGGTTGGTGGTGCGGGTGCTCATGCGTGACCTATCCGTTTGCGTAAATAATTGAGTAAATCAATCGGCGTAACCAGCCCGATGAATTCCGCCCCATCCATCACGATGGCGACCATGCCTTGCGTGAAAATCTCGATCAGTGCGGAGGGCTCGGTGGCCACATCCACCGTCACCAGCTCCTTGGTCATCGCCACCGCGACCTTGATCGCGAACCCATCCGGGTTGCCCGCCACGGCGAGCAGCAAATCCGTTTCGCTGATGATGCCGACCAGCTGCTCCTTCACCATCACCGGCAGCTGCGACATATCGTGCATTTTCATCTTACGGTAGGTGCCCGCCAACGTGTCGCCGGGGCCGACTGTGATGGTGCTGCCCTTGCGGTATGGCCGGGTGATGAGGTCGCGCAGCGTGTGGGTTTCGGTGGTCGGCAGAAAGCCGTGATCGTCGAGCCAATAGTCATTATAGATTTTCGACAGGTACTTGTTACCGCTATCGCAGACCAGGGTCAGCACCCGCTTTGGGATAGTCTGGGCGCGGCAATATTGGAGGGCGGCAGCAATTAATGTTCCAGATGAAGAACCGCAGATAATACCCTCATATTTAAGAACATCGCGTGCCGTGGCGATGCTCTGCGCATCCGTAATCGTATAGGCATGGCCGATCAGATCGAGGTCGCAATTATCCGGCACGAAATCCTCGCCGATGCCTTCGACCAGCCAGCTGCCCGCCTCGATGGTGATACCCTCATTCACCAACGGCGCGAGGATGGAGCCCTTGGGATCCGCCAACACCATTTCGACGTTGGGTGCCACACGGCGGAAATAGCGGCCAAGTCCGGTAAGCGTGCCGCCGGAGCCGACACCGACCACCACTGCATCAAGCTTGCCCTCCATCTGTTCCCAGATTTCCGGGCCGGTTGAGCGCTCATGCGTCAGCGGATTATTGGGGTTGCTGAACTGGTTGACGTAAAACGCACCCGGCGTTTCGGCGGCGATGCGCTCGGCCATGTCCTGATAATATTCGGGGTGGCCCTTGCCCACATCCGAGCGGGTGATGACGACCTGCGCACCCAGCGCCCGCAGGTGGAAAATCTTCTCCTGACTCATCTTATCGGGGATGACGAGGATGAGCTTATAGCCCTTTTGGCTGGCCACCAGCGCGAGGCCAAGCCCGGTGTTGCCCGCCGTCGCCTCGACCAGCGTGCCGCCGGGCGTGAGCGCGCCCGAAGCTTCTGCCGCCGCAATCATCGACAGCGCAATGCGGTCCTTGATCGACCCCGCCGGGTTATGGCTTTCCAGCTTCACATACAGCTCGCACGGCCCCGTATCCAGATGCGCGATGCGCACGATAGGAGTGTTGCCGATAAGGTCGAGAATGGTGGATGCCACAGGTGTTTTCCTTCAGGTTCTTCGGTGCTTATTATATACCACAACAATAAATCGCAATTAAAATAGTTTTACATTATTTTAATGATAGAAAGCCACGCATGCTCGCTTCATGTATCCCCCACTTTTTAACACCATTGTCATGCCGGGTTTATCCCGGCATCCAGCCCAGCCACACGGCGGGACCCCGGGGCAAGCCCGGCGTGACAAAACGGGGGAGTATCACTACAGCCCCACAAAATGCTACCCCGGTTAGCCCCCACTCACCAGACAAAAAAAGAGCGGCGGGAATTGCTCCCCGCCGCGTTGATTTTTATGCGCCTACCCAATTAGCGTTGGGAAGCGGCGGCTTTCGTTTTTTCTGTTTTCTCGACATGGGCCTTGCAGGCGGGCGATTGCGATTCCTGATTATTCGCGTCATAACACACTTTATTCAATCGCATCGCCTCTGTTACTTCTGCTGCGGCACTACCCAGAAACGCCTCAATCCCACCAAATACTTTCTTAGCACCAGCGCCCACTTCCTCTGCTACTTTCCCGGCACCCGCTGCAAGAGCAGCACCCGCTGCTGCCGGCGCTGAAGCTTCCGAAGCCGCTGGTGCTGGCGCACTGGCCGCCGAAGCGGGAGCTGCAGGCGCGGGAACTTGCCCATTGGCGCCAGCTTTCTGAGCCTCATCATGCAGCCTTTTCGCTTCCACAGCAGCGTCGACTACCTTGCCAGCACTCGTCAACTTATCCTGTAAGCCTGGAGGCAGTAAATTTTTCAAATCATCAAACATTCCCATCGTATAACTCCTACTGTTAGCATGAACGTCATCGCCACTATAGCCACCCAACGATTAATAAAGGCTTAACGGCATATAACAAAAAGCCCCGCTTGCGGGGGCAAGCGGGGCTTGAGCATTTTTTTACGGAACGGCGCTGGCTAGTTGCTCAGCTTCGCGCTCACCGTCCAGCCAAGGGTGATATTGGCCGTGCCGGTTTTTTTGCCGATAGTGAAAGCCTGATGCTTCTTCTGCTCACCGAGGCTTGCATCGAGCAGGTAGCTACCGGCCGGCAGTTTCGCATAGAGCAGCGGGCCGGCGACCGCATCCAGCATCACCTCGCCGGTTTTGGTGGTGATGACCACGCGTGCATCGCCAACGAATGCTCCGGTCGTGCTCGCGCTCAACACATAGGTGTTGTAATTCGCCTTGGTGGCTTTGATGCTTTGCAGCTCATCATCGCCGATGCCGCCGGTGATGTAGGTCACATCCGGATGCACTTGCGCGTGCTGCTTGGTGTTGATGAGTGGGATCGCGTGCGTGCGCTCGGTGCCGGGCTTCACTTTCACGGGCTTGGCAACCGGGGCTGCAACTGGTGCCGGGGCCACTTCCGCCGCAGGAATCACCACTACCGGTGCCGGGGCCTGCTCCGCCGGGATCACGGCGGAAGGAATGGTCGCCGGGGCGACAGGCACTAACGGTGCGGGCGCGGCGGTCAATGCCGGGGCGCTAACGGCAGCCGCAGGCGGCGTATCCAACTGATATTCATCGCCCGATTGGGCATGGGCCTGCGCTGCAACCCCAGCGAGAACAAGGAAGGCAACCGAACGGGACAGATGTTTCATAGAGCGTCTCCTGCAATGGGTGAATAGAACCGATGGCGGCAATTATGTGCCCGAACCCGCTGAATAGCAAGGAACATCCCTCACCCGCCATAAAAAGGGCATCGGTTTTTGGGTGGCGAAGGAACCCAGTATTTCCGCCGCACCGTCACAAATATTTAACAAATATGATATGTGATTCCACCTGCCAATCGCTTACAATGACTAAAGAAATAGCATCGGGATGACACTCTATGAAAAAACATGCTCCAGCCGCCCATAAGCCTGCCCATGGGGCAGCCAAAGCCGGCAAAAAAGCGCACGCTCCGGCAAAGGTGAAGGCGCCGGAACCCCCGGCAGAATCATTCGCGGACCTGCTGCGCACCGGCGCGCACCCGGATGCCACCGAGTGGAACGGCATGAAGGTCTTCGCCATGGATCCGGTAACCGGCTCGGTGCTAATCAATGCCGCGGGCGACGCTCCGCATGACCCTGCCTCCCTCACCAAGATGCTGACATTTGAAGGGGTGATGCTGAAAATCAAGGCTGGTAAATTGACGCTGACCGGGAAGCTCATCGTGCCGCCAGAAGCAGGGCGTAAAACTAAAGAGAATGGGTGGGTTGGAATCGAAGGCTCACACCTGACAGCGGGCAGTGAGGTTTCCGTATCGGAGCTGCTTGGCGCAATGATGACCGCCTCGGACAATGGTGCTTCGCTGATGCTGGCGAACCGAATTTGGGGCAATGACTGCGTGGCACAGATGAACGCCCTCGCCAAAGATATCGGGTTGAAAAACACGAAGTTTGTCAACCCACACGGCTTGCCATACGACGCCGCAAAAAATACGACCACTGCCCGCGACATGGCCACCTTGATCCAGCGCGTCCAGAAGGATTTCCCCAATGAGATGCAGGCCTATATGGGACAGGCTTCCGTGACCTACGATGGAAAAACACGCGGCGCGCATCATTTTCTGAACAATCCGGAATCCGCCGTGCATCTGAAGGATGGCTATACAGCCGCGGCCAAAACAGGATTGACCAAGGCCGCGCAAAATAACCTCGCCGCTGTCGTTACGCACGACAAACGTGATGTGGTGGTTGTCGTTCTTGGGGCAAGCAGCCCGACGCGCGCCATCGCCGCGGAGTCCATGAGCAGTCAGATTTATAAGGACCTGCAGCATGAAAAAAATGGCAACCGGGGCAACCGGCACGCGAGCGGGTTAGCGGCAAAGCTGGCGGCAACCTTCCTCGACGATAAGGCTCCCACCATCGCCGCGAGCATCCCTGCGCCCACGGCGAAAGTTGAAGCAAAGCCCGCGCCCGCCAAACCTGCCGCACCCGCCCCTGCCCCCGTGGTCGCAGCAGCCCCTGCGCCTGTTCCCGCAAAAGCGCCCCCTGCAGCGCCTGCGCAAGCGCCCGTAGCCGCTGCACCCCATAGCGAAAAACCGGCGGCCGCTGCCATTGTTCAGTCATTCTCAGCGGCGGACCTGAAAGCAGTTGCCGCATGCACAAAGGCGCTCGGCAAGAGCACCAATAAACTTCCCCAAAGGCCGGGGCCGGAAACAAGTGCAAAACCGGAGTTGCTGGACGCGCCGATCAATGTCACCACGGCGGATAAGGCATTGCATCGCTATGTCGCCGAGAAGGAAAAAACGCTGGCTTCCATCAAAGGTACCGACAGCAAATCCGAAGCCAAAAAAGCAGCAATCCGCCAATCCATCGCACCGGTGAAGAAGCTGTTGCAGGATGGCCTCCGCCCCACCCTGGAGGGGCTTGAAAACCAGTCAAACCCGAACCTCTATACGCAAGCGAATTACGAAGCCCAGATCACCCGCGGGCAGGAATATACCAACGCCTTTGTCGATACATGGACGGGCCCGCTGCCCAAAGGCGGCAAGGAAGCGCTGCGGCAAACACTTTCCGCCATCATCGCCGGCACGGCGGGCATGGAAACGGGCTGGAATGTGGACACAGTCAAAGGCGGTGCCAAACGCCGCCCGCACAGCGGCGTGTTCCAGACCGAATGGAGATATATCGCGGATGCGGCCGAGCAAATTAAAAACAACCCGGCGATGGCCGCCGTGCTGGAAAAACACCCCGAAGATGCAAAAGTGCTGGCACTGGGCAAACCCCTTTCTGTTGTAAGAGGTCTTGAGCTGCCGACCACTTCCTTTGCCGGTCAGGGGGCCTCAGCCGGAGCCATGGCAGTCGCCTCGTATGTGCGTTTTGTTGAACAGAAAAAACAGAACCCGAATGATTTCAGCGGCGTCATTGTCTATCACGATCACCTGATGGGCGCGACCGGTGCCCTGAAGCAACGCAACCGCCTCGCCGCAGACCCTAACAAGCTCGTCCAGACACCCGATGCCACGGGCACGCCGATTATGACAAAGGCAGCGTATGACGATAATTACATGAACGTCAATAATCCCTACACGCAGAGCAACGACCTCAACCGGCGGCGCGTGATGTATGCGGATGCCAAAGCGAGCGATGTGCAGGAGATGATGCACTTCAAGCTGGTGCATGCGCGTAACAAGCTGGTGAATAAATCCACCGCCATCACGGAAACCCTGAAAAAATTAGAGGAAACCTACCCGTTGGAGCGTAAAAAACTGGCGGAGGCCAACCCGGCCAAGCTTAAGGAATTCGACGGCGCGTTCGAGCTGGAACGCAAAAACCTGACGGGTAAATTCAACGCCATCACCACCCATCTGAAGGAATTCGAGGAAGCCTTCCTGCCGGAATGGACGAAAAACCCAGAACTCAAAAAGTTTGAAAGCGAACTGGTGCAGCACCTGAAAGACAGCGGCCTGCAAGCACGTGCCAAGGCGGAGCAAGACGTTGGTGGCCTGCAAAAGGCAAAGGCTCCCAGAGGAGAACAGGCACAAGCCCTGTGCAACATCCTGCAGCCCATCCCCATGCCGCCCAAGAAATCAATGACCATCGCAGGGCGCTAATAGGCGATGGCGCTGCCCATAAAAAACACTTTATGGTTGAGTTGAGGCAAATAGATTACACCTCACGATATAAATCGCATCACAACTAATGGTTGAGCGATTTCGCCTTTATTCTTCCTCAAACACAACCAATCATAGCGCAACTCCCGGCTAAATTCAACCTATGGGTGTTGACCTGTGATCCGCCAACCGCCACTGCCGCGCTCAAAAAGCCCCAACGGCTTTACGCTGCTTGAATGCTCGATTGTCCTCGCCCTGGGTGGGCTGATGATGACCTACGGGCTGCAAATCGACCAGCTCACCACCACGCGCGATTGCTATGCCAGCAGCAAACCCCAGCTCCATGCCACGCGCGAGGCGATTGAGCGCTTCGCCCGCAAAAACGACCGGCTGCCCCTGCCCGCCGCCCGCAATATCGGCGTTGATGACGTGGCCTATGGGCGCGAGGCAGACGCCGCGCAACTGCTCGCCGGAGCGATCGACCAGACCGCCGGCGCAAGCTGGGGCGCGCTACCCTTCCAGACCCTCGGCCTGCCCACCGCCTATGCGGGTGATTGCTGGGGCAACAAGGTGACCTATACCGTCACCACCGCGCTCACCACCAGCGCCAGCCTTGGCGGCTTTCTCGACCATGCGGCGCTTGGCACCCTCACCATCAAAAGCTCGACCACCGCCAGCACCACGGGAGCCTATGCCATCATCAGCCACGGCGAGGACGAGCTGGGCGCGGTGAAGCTCAACTATGAGGGAGCAAGCCACGGCTGGTGCAGCGGCAGCGCGCTCAAGCAGCTCAACTGCGCGGCCAACAGCGCCACCATCGCCAACGCCCTGCTCGACCCCAGCCTCGGCGCAACGTATTTTGACGATCTCGTCGTCGCGGCGGATAAACCGCAAACCATTGTCCCGCCCGGTAACCTGTATTGCTGGGGCCGCAACAATGCCGGACAGCTGGGCGACGCCACCACCACCACGCGCAGCACCCTCACCAGCGTGCATGGCGGCGCGGCCTACACCACCATCGCCAGCGGCCATGATTTCAATTGCGGCCTCACCGCCGCTGGCGACGCCCAGTGCTGGGGCGATAACAGCAGCGGCCAGCTGGGCGATGGCAGCAGCGGCACCACCCGGCCCGAGCCCGTCAGGGTCAGCGGCACGGGGGCCGATCCGCTCAGCTTCATCGCCATCGCCGCGGGCTATAACCATGCCTGCGGGCTCAATGTCACCGGCGACGCCTATTGCTGGGGCGACGATAGCTACGGCCAGCTGGGCGATGGCGCGGCCGGCAGCATCAGCACCACGCCGGTGAAGGTGGGCGGCGGGCTTGCCTTCACCCGCATTGCCGCGGGCAACGCGCGCAGCTGCGCCATCACCGCCACTAACGCGCTGTATTGCTGGGGTGCGAATGCGGGCGGCGGGCTGGGCACTGCCATCGGCACCATCACCACGCCGACCCTGGTCAGCAGCGGCCCCTTCCTGAGCGTCTCCATGCACCCCGATAGCGGCACCCAATGCGCTATCTCCAGCGCCGGGGCGGCCTATTGCTGGGGCATCGGCGCACATGGCGAGCTGGGCAACGGCAGCACCACCGCCAACAGTAACGCCATCGTCCTTGTCAGCGGCGGGCTGAACTTTCGCACGCTGGCCGTCGGCGGCACGCATGTCTGCGGCCTCACCAGCGCAGGGGCCGCCTATTGCTGGGGCAGTGGCACTAACGGCATTGTCGGTAACCCGGCCGCCGCCGCCGCGCAAACCACCCCGCTTGCGGTCGTCGGCGGCCATGTGTTCTCCGACCTCGTAGCCGGCACCGACCATAGCTGCGCGCATGAAACCGGCAGCCTGTATTGCTGGGGCGTCAACAGCGATGGCAATCTCGGCGATGGCACCACCACCAACAGCAGCACCCCGGTCAAAGTCAGCAACACCGGCACGGGCAGCTATGTGATGGGCGGCATGGCGGCCGGTAATTGTCACAGCTGCGCCCTCGCCCCCATCGACCGCACCTATTGCTGGGATGCCAACGGCAGCGGCCAGGTTGGCGATGGCACCACCACCGCCCGCACCACGCCGACATTGGTCAGCGGCGGCGCTATTTTCACCAGCGTCATCCGCACCGGCAATTTCAGTTGCGGCCTCACCCCGGCCAGCGCCGCCTATTGCTGGGGCAACAACAGCAACGGCACGCTGGGTATTGGCAACACCACCGCCAGCAGCACCCCGGTTGCTGTCAACGGTGGCTACAGCTTCAGCAAACTCTCCAGCGGCGACGCGCTCACCTGCGGCCTCACCACCGCCGGCATCGGCTATTGCTGGGGCTGGAATGCCTATGGCCAGCTGGGCAACGGCACCACCAGCACCACCAACGCCCCGGCAGGCCGCGTCAACAGCTACCTCTTCCGCGACCTTGCCGCCGGGTGGGACCATAGCTGCGGCATCCGCGATAATGGCACCGCCTATTGCTGGGGCTGGAACATCATCAAGCAGCTCGCCATCCTCAGCCTCAATGCGTATGAATCAAGCCCCCAACCGATCCTCGGCGGCTATCTCTATACCGCGATGACCGCCGGTGCGTCCTTCACCTGCGGCCTGCGCGATAACGGCTCGGTCTATTGCTGGGGCACCAACCTGTATGGCGCCATGGGCAACGGCCTGCCCGGGATCGATAACATCCTGCCGCTTCCCGTCATCGGCGGCCTTAAATTCCGCCAGATTTCGGCGGGCACCAACCATATGTGCGGGCTCAACCAAACCGGCTACCCCTATTGCTGGGGCGATAATAGCAGCGGCCAATTGGGCATCGGCGCGGGCTATCTGCTGTCGTTCGCCCCGGTGGCGGTGCTGGTCGGCGGTGTCGCCACCCCATTCGCGCGCATCCAGTCCGGCAGCGACCAGACCTGCGCCACCACCGCCAACGGCCAGGCCTATTGCTGGGGCGATGTCCTCGGCAGCGTCAGCTATGCACCGACCCTCGTCAACAGCCCGAATATCTTCAGCAAAGGCAGCCAAGGCATCGCCTGCGCTGTTGCACCGTAATAAGGATGGAGGAAAATGGTGGCCAGAGACGGGATCGAACCGCCGACACGGGGATCTTCAATCCCCTGCTCTACCAGCTGAGCTATCTGGCCACGCGCTTTTGAAGCGAAGAAGCAGTGCTATAGCGAATGCGATCCCCCATGGCAAGCGCCGGTTTTCGGTTTATGGCGATCGGTGGGAAATCCTAGGATTCGTCAGGAAGAACGCCGCCGATGCGGGCGGCTTCGGCGAGGCTTTCGTCGTCCACGTCATCCAGCTCGACGGCGGGGACGGCGTAGGAGCCTGTGAACCAGCGGTTCAGGTCCACCTCGCGGCAGCGGGCGGAGCAGAAGGGCTTGGTGGCCGCCAGGGACGGTTTGGAACAGACGGGGCACAGGCTCATGCGGCTTGCCCCAGCGCCGGCACCAGCCCATGGCCAACGCTGACACGCTCATCGAAAACAAAGCAGCTGCCCTGCCACAGCGATTGCGCGAGCGGAATCTGCTCCAGATAGGCCAGAATGCCGCCATGCAGGTGGTAAACCTCCCCGAAACCCTCGGCGACGAGGTAGGACGAATATTTATCGCAGCGAATGCCGCCGGTGCAATACATGGCGATGCGCTTGCCTGATGCCGGGTCGAGATGACGCTCCGTAAAGGCGACCATTTCCTTGAAGTTGCGCGTGGCAGGGTTGACGGCGCCCGCAAAATGGCCAAACGCGAATTCATAATCGTTGCGGGTGTCGATGATAATGACATCCCCTGCGGTGATGAGCGCGTTCCAATCGGCAGGCATCACATACCGCCCAACGCACTGCGCCGGGAAGGTTGGCGCGCCCAGCGCGATCAGCTCACGCTTCACCTTCACTTTGGCGCGCTTGAAGGGCTGCGCGGCGTCGTAGCTCTCACGGAACGTGGGGGTGGTGAATTGGATCAACCCATTGAGGAACTCCATCAGCGACTGGATCGCCGCGTTACCGCCCGAAATGGTGGCGTTGATGCCTTCCGCCGCCAGCGTGATGGTGCCGCGAATGCCCAGCGCCTCCATGCGCGCGAGAATCGGCGCGCGCAGGGCTGCCGGATCGGCAAGCGCGCTGAAGCTGTAGAAGGTGCTGATGGTGACGGATTCGCTCATGGGAGCGCCTTAGCGCAGCGCGGCGGAAATGTCTAGCCCGTGACGCCCTGAACCTGCACGGGCGTGCCAACCCGCTCGATATGGGCGACCTGGTGGATTTGCGCGGCGGGGGCACCCGGCGTGAGCGGCGCAATCGCTTCATCATCGCTGATGACCACGGAGCTGGATGGCATGGTGGCGGCCAATGCGCGCAGGTTCTCGATGCGGGCCTCGTGCGAGGGATAGCCCGATTTAAAGGCCCGGAACCGCTGGTAGAGCGTTTTTTCGCCACGGCTTTCATCCAGCTTGTTGAGGGCGGAAATCAGCCCCAGCGGGTCGCCGGAAATCAGCGCACCCTTGCGGTCGGCATCCAGCTCTGTCGGCCGCACGGACACTTTGTTGGCGACAATGCCCCCAATCCCCGCACCAATCGCCACCGCCGCCACCGAGCCAAGCAGCGAATAGGGGCGCGTGCCGTCGCCAAAAGCCGACAGCAGCATTTTTTTGAAGCGGCCCGGATTCTCCTTCGCCGCATCGATCATCCAGCGGATACCGCCATGATGGGCGATGTCATTGCCAATCACCAGCCCTGCCCCGCCGAACACCGACATGGCGACAATGCGTGGCCGTGTGTGGTCGCTGGCCTCGTGCCCCAGCTCGTGGCCGAGCACCGCATTCAGCTCGCGGAAATTCAGCAGCTTCAGCAGGCTGGTGGTGACCACCACTTCCTCGGGCGAGAGCGTCACCGCATTCACCGTTTTGCTTTCCGCCAGAATCAGCTGCGGCGCTTGTTTAAGCCCTGCCCGCGCACTCAGCACCTGCCATGCCTGATAAAGCTCCGGATGCGACTGCGCAGTGATGCGCTTGCCGCGCTTCATGCCCATGCGGCCCAGCTCGTTGAGCGTGCTGACATCGATGTTGTCGGCATTCATCGGCCCGCGCGGAATAAACCGCGGGTCGATCCCCGGCGTGCGGATGAGTGCTTCCTCGGGCGAAAAATCGCTATGGCCGAACAGCCCCTGCGTGAACTGCGTGGCCGAGGCGATCACCTTTTCGGCGACCGACCAAAAGCCATTGCTGTCCGTGTCGAGGGCCATCCGCGTTACGACGCTGTCAGCGCGACAGTGGGCGCATTGGCCGCAAGGCCCCTATGAACCCCTGGCGCTTCAATGGATACCGATGGCAGTGCCGGTGCGGTTTCACCAAGCGGCTGATCGGTTAACGCCGCAGGTGCGGCCGATGCGTCAACGCCCTTGGGCGCCTCAGCGGTGGCAGCAAGCGCCGCAGGCGCTGCAGCGGCGGAGGCTTCTACTGCTAAGGCATCGTTGGCAGCAGCAACCCCAGCTGGCGCAACAGCGGCAAGCGCTGCCGTCGGCAAGCCGGTGGGAGCCGTTTCAGCAAGTGCTGCAGCCGCGACGCTGGCTTGCGATGCCGCGGCGACATCCGCCTGCGGGGCTGCATCCAGCTGCGCGGTGGCAGGAGCAGCCACGCTTGGCTGCTGCGACGAGAAAATGCTGGGCGATGCCGGCGTAATGCCTGCCGCCAATGAATGAATGAGTGTGGCATACTGCGCATCAGTCAGCTGCGGCATATGAATTTCAAGCGTGTTGGCCAGCCCTTCCGGCTTCTGCGCATGCGGCTTATGCGGGCCATGGAACAGCGGCGCAATGGCCGATACCCCCGCCAGCGCGGCCAGCACTTCCTTACCCAGCAGCGCCGCATTGCTATCGACCAGCGGCCCGGTGAGGACAAGCTTTACATCCGTCGTGCTGTTCTTGCCCAGCGCGCTGACGAGCGTCAGCATCAGCCCGGACGTCAGTTGCGGGTTAATCTTCCCGGCGATGAACGGGGCAAGATTTTTTTCTGCCTTCTGCAAATCCGGTGGCATCACCACCAGCGGCGCGGCATTGGCGCCCGTTACAATCGCTTGTTCGGTGGTTTGCTGCACAGGCACGGTCAGCACCGTCGGTGTTTCTGGTGGCACCAGCGCAGGCGCTACTCCAGCCCCGCCCTCCGGCGGCTTCACGGGCGAGCGGGCGGCATCATCCGCTTGTGCTTCTACAGCTTGTGCTTCTACGGGCGCAGCAGCGTTAAGAGTGGTCATGGTCACCTCATCAGTAGTGTTTCTTACCTTGCATCATAACGGCTGGCGCCCATCCGTGTGTGACAGTTTGGTGAAGAATGCGGATGGCCCATCAATTACAACAATTAATTATTGTAATTAATTTAATTCCACATATTATAACGAATACCGCCAACCAACCTTCACAAAACCTTCACATTTCTCGTTCGTGGGAAATGGTAAATTGAGGGTGAACCATGATCAGGACCGCAGTGAGCGATACGACCCTAGAGAATAAGAGCGAAAACCTTGAGAAAAGCGGCAGCGTTCCGCTGGCGGACCTGCACGCGCTAAATCAGGATTTAAACCCCTTCGCCCATCAGGAACACGAAGCCAAACCGAAACGCACCCTCGGCCTGCGCCTGTTCGACGCCACGCTGTATGGCGCGTTTTTCAACAGCACGGTGTTCGCCGCTTCCACCGCCTTCACCTACATGACCAAATATGGCAACACGGTTGGCAAAGAGGCCAGCGCCCTGCGCTCGGTCGGCAACTTTTTCTACAAGCGCCGTCAGCCCATTCTCAATGGGTTCAGAAAAATCGGCGTCAAAAATGAAACCGCCGCCGATATGTTCACCACCGTGCTCTTCTCCTTCCTCGATGGCAGCATCTTCGCGGCGATGGTCAAGCCGTTGGAAGATTATCGCGAGCGCATCGCCTTCAAAATCGATAACCTGCTTGGCACCACCGCCGATAACCTGAAGGCCTATGACGCCGAGCCCAAGCAAACATGGGGAAGCGTGCTGGGTGGCCGCGGCAAAACCAGCCTGATTGTGCTGCCCGTCGCCCTGATCATGGAGGCTACTGGCGGCAATAAAAAAATCTTCTATAACGGCGGCGACAAGCTGGAAAAACTTGTCGAGAAATTCCCGACGCTGAACGCAAAATTCACCGGCCTTGCCAGCAAAAACTACCTGTTCCAGACGGTCGTGTTCGAAGCATTCTACACCACCGTCTGCACGGCGGGGACGTATCTGTTTAGCCGCCGCATCGCCATCAAGCACCCGCCGTCGCTGGAATACCAGCAGAAGCACCATATGACGCTGCCGCCCCGGCCCGCAGCGGATGCCACCACGGATATCGCCCCCGCCGATGCCCCAACCACCGACACGCCCGGCACCCGCGTGATGCAACCGGCGCACATGGAGCGGATACAAACCCCGCTACGCATGCAGGAAGTCACCGCCTGATTGCAGGCCGCTGAAAATTGTGCGTATAACACTTCCATATGATGAACATCCGCACACAGCCGTCACTGAGCCGCGACTTTTCCCTGCTGTCGGTGTTTATCGTCTTCATTTTCGTGCTGGTGTCGGCCTGGGTCGCGGTGGAGACCTACAGCAACTACGAGCGCGACGTGCTCAAGCAAATGGAGAGCGAGGCGCTGCGGCTCGATCGCGGCCTCATCGTCGAGATCGAAAACGCGTCCTATATCCTCGAATCCGTCGGCCGCCAGATTCAGGCGACCAGCGACAAACCCGAAAACATCGCGCAGCTGTTCTTCTCCTTCGCGAAAACCGAAGGCCCCAAGCGCAGCATCTTCTCCTGGGTCGATAAGAGCCAGATGCTCACCGTCTCGAACAATCTGGGCGTGCTCGATAAACCGATCGATGTCACCGACCGCGATTACGTCAAAAAATCCATCGCCGAACCGTGGAAAGTCCATATCGGCCGCCCGATTGAGGGCCGCCTGTCGCATAAATGGGTGCTGCCGCTCAGCCTCGGCCTGACCGATAACAACGGCACCTATGTCGGCTCGGTCATCGTTGCGCTCGACACCGAATCCCTCGGCGACGATATCGGCCGCACCATGAAAGATACCGGCATCCGCTTCGCCATCACCAACCTGTCGCTGACATTGCTCACCCAATCCTCCACTGCCGAGAAATTCTTCGCCGAGAATTTCGATGTCACGCGCCTGTCGAAACTCGATTTCGACAAAAACACCTCGGGCCAATATTCCCATGCCTCGATCTTCCATCAGGATCAGATTTATTCCTATTTCGAGCGCTCCAGCCAATATCCGTACGTGATTTTCCTCGGGCTCGATGCCGAGAAAAGCAACCGCGAACTGCGCAAGCTGCTCATCCCACGCCTGTTCCAGCTGTTCGTGATCGCGGTGTTCCTGCTGTTCGTGTTATGGACCGTGCGTAAGCGCATCATCCATCCCGTCATCGCGCTGACGGAGCAGACCGCCGCCATCGTCCAGGGCGCGCGCTTCGATGCCGACCACACGCAAGGCCCGCTCGAAATTGAGCAGCTGGCCTATGAAATCAAGCATCTCTACGACTATATCGAGGAGCGCCGCCGCGTGGAAAGCGAGCTGCGGCTCAAAAATTCCGAGCTGACGCGCGTCAAGGAAGCGGCGCAACTGACCAATCAGGTCAAAGCCGATTTCTTCGCCTATGTCGGGCAGGAGCTGACCGAGCCCGTCGAGCAAATCCTCGAACAGATCGAAACCGTGAAAGACCAGCATTTCGGCCCCATCGGCAACGCGAAATATCTCGGGCCCGCGCGCGCCGTCTATGAGCAGGCGCGCGAGCTGATCGCCATGCTGGAGGATATTAAATCCATCTCGAAGGCGGAAACTGGCCTGCTCGCGCTTAATGAAAGCGAGGTCGATCTCACCTTCATCCTGCAAAAAACCATCCGCATTTTCCGCGAGAAAAGCGGCAGCGACGCCGATGTGCAGCTTGATATCAGCCACAGCCTGCCGCATGTGCGCGGCGACGAACTGCGCATCAAGCAGATGATCCTGAACGTGCTCACCGCCGCCAGCCAGCAGGTTTCCACCGGCGACACCATCCGCATCACCAGCAACCTCAAAGCGCAAGAGCTGTCGCTGTGCTTCTCCTATGCCGGGGCGCCAAGCGCCGCCAGCGCCGCGCGCAGCAAGCACGGGCTGGAACTCGCCCTCGCCCGCCTGCTCATCGCCCTGCATCAGGGCACACTGGAAATGAAAACCACCCAGGACCGCGTCTCGATGGTGACGCTCAAATTCCCGGCATTGCGCGTATTGTAAGGAGGCACCATGTCACAATCACTCACCGAGCAGCTCGATCAGGCCGGATTTTTTCGCCACGCCGATCCGCAGGAAAAAGCACGGCTGGTTGAAGCCTTTGCAAATGGCAATCCATGGCTCATGATGGATGAAGCCCTCGGCCGCCACTTCACTGCCGATGCGGAAGCGCTTGCAGAGCTAGGGATTGGCCAGTTCCTGCGCGAGGTGCAACCCTATTTCGACACCCAATCGGTTCGCACGCCCGACATTGTCGAAGATGAGGGCGGCGCTGATTATTACTCGGTGACCGTGAACCACAAACGCTTCGAGATTTGGGATGAACACGATGTTGAACAGGAAACCGAGCACGAGAAGCACGGCCTCATCTGGCTAAAAGCAAGCCTTGCAACCACCCATATCCTGAATTTTCTGCTAAGCGAAGCTGGCTCTCAGGATCGTGCCTATGCCATCAATGGCGGCAATGATCTAAGCTTTATTTTCCTGACGCCCGCACAGCACGCGCTCCTGCTACAATTCAAAGAAGTGCGCGCCAACCCGCTCGATGCGCCGTATGACCTGACCGCCCCGGCACCAGCAAGCACGCCCGCCCCACGCCGCACCTTCCTGCAGCGTTATCTGCGCTGGCTGCCGTTATTACTGGTGCTCGCCGTCGCCAAATATTATCATGAGGCCAACCAACACGCGGACGTAGCACCGCATCCACAACAGCAGGCGCAAACAACATATGCGCCACAAACACCTGAACCCGCGCCTGCCGCCGCCCCAGTGCCCAGCTATACGCTGACACTAGACGGCGATTACACCGTCCATCGCTCGCAAAGTTTTGGGCCGCAGCGATCCCTGACATGGGTTATCATGGCCGATGACCAGATCGTGCTCGAGCGCCTTGCGGAGAACGAGCTATCCTACCGCTATTTCAATCTGCGGCCGGGCCATCGCTATACGGTGTTTCTGAAAGCCTATATCGATGGCGGCTACCAGCCGGTGAGCGACCTGCTGCGCTTTATACCGCACTAGGCTTTGCGCACCATGCAGCCTACAGCAAACATTAACCGTTAAACTTATTGCTCCGTGGGAAGCCCACCGGCGGCAGGTGGCCTTGCGCGGCGCGTTGGCCGAGCCATGGCTTCACATCCGTTTCGGTGCGCACACGCTCACCGATGTTCCAGCTGAGGCCGTCTTTCAGCGCGAAGACCACGGCATCCGCCAAATGCGCGCCTTTGTATTTTTGCAGCGCGACGCCCTGCCCGCGCTTCATCACCGGCACCTGATCGAGCGGGAAGACGAGCAGCTTGCGGTTGCTGCCCAGCACCGCGACATGGTCGCCCGCCGCATCCACACAGACCAGCGCTTTGCCGCCATCGCTCACATTGAGCACCTGTTTGCCGCCGCGCGTTTGCGCCAGCACGTCTTTTTCCTCGACCACGAAACCTTTGCCGCTATCGGATGCGAGCAGCAGCTTGCGCGCGGGCTCATGCACCAGCATCTCGACCAAATCCTGCTGGTTATCGAGGTCGATCATCAAGCGCACCGGCTCGCCCTGCCCTTTGGCGCTAGGCAACTTGTCGCACGGCAGCGTGTAGAATTTTCCATCCGTCGCGAACACCAGCAGCTTGTCGGTGGTTTTCGCTTTCAGCTGGAAGCCCGGCCCATCGCCCTCTTTGAATTTCAAATCCGGCAGGTCGTCGTGATGGCCTTTGAAGGCGCGGATCCAGCCCAGCCGCGAGCAGACCACCGTGATCGGCTCTTTCTCGATGAATGCTTCCATCGAAATGGTGACGTTGGCAGGCGCTTCCGTCAGCTCGGTGCGGCGTGCGGAGAGGCCTTTTTGCGCAGCGAAGCGCTTTTTTGTCGCCTTCACCTCATCGGCGATGCGCGCCCAGCGGGCGTCGGTATCCTTGAGCAGCGTCATCAGCTCTTTTTGCTCGGCCTTGAGTTCCTTATGTTCGCGCTTCAGCTCCATTTCCTCCAGCTTGCGCAATTGGCGCAGGCGCATGTTGAGGATGGATTCGGCCTGCAGGTCGGTCAACTCGAACGCTTCGATCAGCGATGCCTTGGGCTCGTCCTCCTCGCGGATGATGCGGATCACCTCGTCCAGATTGAGGAAGCAGATGATAAAACCCGAAACAATCTCAAGGCGGCGCTTGATCGCTTCCAGCCGGTAATTACTCTTGCGCACGAGGACAATATGGCGATGGTCGAGGAATTCCTGCAGCATCTCGCGCAGGTTCATCACCCGCGGAATGCCATCCGCGCCCAGCACGTTCATGTTGACGCCGTAACGCACTTCAAGATCCGTCGCGCGGTAGAGCGCTTCCATCAGGATTTCCGGATCAACACTGCGCGATTTCGGCTCCAGCACGATGCGCACCGTCGTTGTGGACTCATCCTGAATATTGGCCAGCAGCGGCAGTTTTTTCTCGCGGAAAAGCTCAGCGATTTTCTCGATCAGCTTCGATTTAGGCACCTGATACGGAATCTCGGTGATGACCACCTGATAGAGCCCGTGGCTCAGCTGTTCCTTCTCCCACCGCGCCCGCACCCGCAGGGAGCCGCGGCCGTTGGTATAGGTCTCGACAATCGTCGCGCGCGATTCGGCAAGCAACCCGCCGGTCGGGAAATCGGGCCCCTGCACATGGTTCACCAGCGTGTCGATCGAGGCATTCGGGTGCTTGATGAGATGCGTCAGCGCGTCGCACAGCTCGAGAATATTATGCGGCGGAATGGCGCAGGCCATGCCGACCGCGATGCCCTCCGCGCCGTTGGCCAGCAAATTGGGGAAGCCCGCGGGCATCACCACCGGCTCGCTCTCCGTACCGTCATAGGTCGGGCGGAAATCGACCGTGTCGTTATCCATATCCTCCATCAGGAGGATCGCGGCATCGGTCAGCTTCGCTTCGGTGTAACGCATCGCGGCGGCGTTATCGCCATCGATCGAACCGAAGTTCCCCTGCCCGTCCACCAGCGGATAGCGCACCGAGAAAGTCTGCGCCAAACGCACCATCGTGTCATACACCGCCGTGTCGCCATGCGGGTGGTATTTACCGATCACATCCCCCACCACGCGCGCGCATTTCTTGTAGCCGGAGCTCGGCTCCAGCTTCAGCTGCATCATCGCATACAGCAGGCGGCGGTGAACGGGTTTCAGCCCATCGCGCACATCCGGCAGCGAACGCGCAGTAATCGTCGACAGCGCATAGGCGAGATAGCGGTCGCCAAGGGCATCCTTGAACGAGACGGTTTCAATGGAACTGGTATTTGCGGTGGCCATAGGCGGCAGAAACTAGCGCCCACGCGGGCGAATGCAAGGAATTATCGAGCAGCCCCCGATTTTGCCGGTGCGCCAACGATCGGCACGCAGTCCGGCACCGCCAACCCATCGGCGCTTGGCGTGAGGCGCACGGTCGCAGCGCCCGTCTTCGCCTTGCAGACATCGAACAGCTTATTCATCGCCGAAATATCCAACTGGTTGGACTCCGTCTCCTTGCTTGAAGCCCCCACAACCGGCTTGCCCACCTGATTGCCCGTTTGCTGGAGGATAACAACCCCCGCCGGGCGGCCTGCAGCCGTTGCCGCCTCCAGCATGGCACGCATTTCTTCCTGGGTGAAATCCACCACGCCCGCAGCGGGAGGAACAATCACTGGCGGCGCTTTGGCCGGAGCTGGCGCAGATGGTGCCGCCTGTGCCGACGCGCCAACACTTTTCGCTTTCTGAATTTCGGGTGTCACCGCAGGGGATTCTTTTTTCCAAAAGCCGTTCCAAGCACTACTGATCGTATTGCCCAGGCTTTGCCCCTCTTTGCTCAGGAAGCCAATCAGGATACCCACTCCCCCAAGGGCCATCGAGGCGAGATTGCCTTCGCCGAAAAGCGTGCCAGCAAACCAGCCAACACCCGCCATCACAAAGGAGCCGACAACCCTGCCGAAGCTGAGATTTTCCCAGAAACGTTTGCCGGAATCCGCAACCGCGCCCGCTGTCGCACCCGGATGGGTGACGGCATTCACTACGGCTTTACCGCCAGCGGCTGCCGCGTTGACCACATCGGTCGCGCCCGCGTTGATTGCGTCCGCATTCGCAGTGCTGCGTGCGTCGGCTGTGGATGTGGATGCTCCTTGAACCATAGGATGATCATACCACCACCGCGCACCAAGAAATGTTACAGTTGCGTGAAGGTTGCGGCTTAGGCCACCGGTGCGCGCCGGTGCAGCAGCGCCACAAAATGCGCCCGCAACGAGGATGGGTGCCGGTGCAGCGCGGGCAACAGCCGCGCCTCCAGAAAATAGCCGGTGAGCGCCATGCCATCATGAATGGCATCCATGCTGCCCGCCATATCCGCCGCCTCGCGGATGAAATCCGGCAGTTTCAGCATTTTCTCGTGGTAGGGCGCGCCCGCCGTGCGGCACACCGCGCGGCCGGATTTGGGCGACACATAGGCCAAATCGCTGCTCACCCCGGTGGCGGCGCAGCGGGTTAAATCCAGCCCGAACCCGGCCTGCTCCAGCAGCGCCAGCTCCAGCCGCACATATTCCGCCAGCCAGATCAGCGGCTCCACCCCGGCGGCCACATGCTGCAAAAACGTGATCGCCTGCGCATACAACTCCGGATGCGCATCGCGCTCGGCAAGGCTTGCGGCGATCAGGCTCATCACACTGCCCACCGCCGCCAGCTTCAGCGGATCGCTCATCACCCGCGCCGCGAAACTATGTTTGGCTTCGAGCGTAATCGTGCCCATATGCTCCGGCAGCCGGGCCTTCCACGTCGCTTCAACCAGTGTCGCAGGCTGCACATCGGCGCGGTTTTTGCTGGTCAGCGCCCGCTTCACCACGCCGCGGCACAGCCCATGCAGCGGCGTGAACAGATGCACAATCGCATCGTGATCGCCAAACGCATCGACAGTGAGGATCAGGGCATCATCGGTGAAGGTCAGCATACGCGCGTGACTCGCCTACTTGTTAAATTCCAGCCCCAGATAGCTATAGGATTCCGGCTTGTCTTTCCAGTCCGGGCGCACTTTCACGAACAGGTAGAGATGGCAGCGCGCGCCGAGTAGCCGCCCGATTTCGTGCCGTGCCCGTTCGCCGATGGCCTTGAGCATCTGCCCGTCTTTGCCGATCAGGATCGTCTTCTGCCGCTCGTTCTGGACGATGATATTCTGGTGGATTTCCACCGAGCCATCCTCACGCGCATCGTATTTCTCGTTCTCGACCGTCAGCGTGTAGGGCAGCTCTTCCTGCAGCTTGAGGAAACATTGCTCGCGCGTCATTTCGCTGGCGATCAGCCGCATCGGCATATCGGTCAGCGCATCGCGGTCATAAAGGAACGGCCCCACCGGCATCAGCTCCGCCAGCGCGCCGCGCATGTCGTCCACCCCGTCGCCTTTGCGCGCCGAAATCAGGAAAATATGCTGCCACACCAGCCGCTCGTTGAACCACACCACCCGCTCCAGCAGCACCTTCTTGTCGGGCAGCGCATCCACCTTGTTGAGCGCGATCAGCGCCGGTTTGCCCATATCGCGGATGCGGTTGATCACCGCTTCGGTTTCCTCGGTCGGCTTTTTGCGCGCATCGTGGATGAACAGCACCACATCCGCCGAGCGCGCCGAATTCCACGCCGCCGACACCATGGCTTTCTCAAACGTCTGCGTCGCATCGAACACGCCGGGCACATCGAGGAACACCAGCTGGCTCTCGCCTTCCAGCGTCACGCCCGTCACGCGGCTGCGCGTCGTTTGCGCCTTGGGCGTCACGATCGAGATTTTGGTCCCGATCATCCGGTTCATCAGGGTCGATTTGCCCGCATTGGGTGCGCCAATCAGGGCAATCGTACCGCAGCGTGTCTGTAGGTTTTCTGTGCTCATGGGCGGCGGTGTAGAGGATACAGGCCGCAAATGCCAGTATTAAACCATGTTTTCCTCGCCCAAAACTAGCCCCATCCGGCGCTGACCCGGCTTTTAGCAAGCAATGGCCTTGACTTCGCCCCCATTATGGGGCATAAGTAGCTTCGAGTTAAATTGCTAACTCTTTGATACTTTAAAGCCTCCTGCTTCGATTCGCTGCCAAAGTGAATTCCTACGGTGGTGCGAATGGAGCCCTCTCCCTTCGAATGTTGCAAAGAGTTGGGCGCGCCTTCACGGTTCGTCAAATTCAACTCACCCCACAACCGCCACGGTGGCGGACGTGGGAACAACGCCATTCTTTAGGAGTTTTCTAATGGCTACTGGTATCGTTAAATGGTTCAACCCAACCAAAGGCTACGGCTTCATTCAACCTGACCAAGGTGGTGCAGACGTGTTTGTTCACATCACGGCGCTCGAAGCCGCTGGCCTGCGTTCGTTGAACGAAGGTCAAAAAGTCAGCTACGAACTTGCTACCAACAAAGGCAAGACCTCGGCTGCAAACCTGAAAATCGCTGCTTAATTCATTAAGTAACGTGCTTTAGAATATTCCCGCCGGACCGCTTTTTAGCCTCCGGCGGGTTTTCTAAAGCTGCCACAGTAGTACCTACTTGCGCCGCTCGCACCGCCTTTGAGGCATCCTCCGCGCGCGTTGATTTGTGTTTAGGTGCTGCAACTAAGCCCTGACACACCTTCATCAAAATTCCTTTTGTGAATGGTTGCCCGTTATCCGCATGTTCGCCGTGCCGCATCCTTTGCGCATCGCGGCCCGGAATGAGTGCAACCTCAGCAATGTTTGATTCAGGTGGTTCCTATAACCAACCTCACCTTATTTTAGGATATCCCATGCAACATTTCGACGAACTTGAACTGCCGCCCGCTTTGAAGGCCGCACTCATCGCCATGAACTACACCCTTCCCACCCCCATCCAGGCGCAAGCCATCCCGCTGGCCATCGCCGGCCGCGATGTGCTTGGCACCGCGATGACGGGCTCGGGCAAAACCGCAGCCTTCTGCATCCCGATGATCGCGCGCATGCTCACCAACTCGCGCGGCTCCGCGCTTATCATGCTGCCAACGCGTGAACTGGCCAACCAGGTCGAAGCGGTTGTCAAGCAACTGCTCGGGCCGTATGGTTCGATCAAAACCGCGCTGCTCATCGGCGGCGATTCGATGCCCAAGCAGCAAGCGCAACTGCGCGCCCGCCCACGCATCATCGTCGGCACGCCGGGCCGCATCATCGATCACCTCCAGCGCGGCAGCCTGATGCTGCATGACGCCACCTACCTCGTGCTCGATGAAACCGATCGCATGCTCGACATGGGCTTCGAAGACCAGATCATGCAGATCCTGAAATACCTGCCGCAGCAGCGCCAGACCTTGCTGTTCTCGGCCACCTTGCCGCCGCAGATCCTCAAGCTCTCGGAGAAATACCTGCGCAACCCCGAGCGCGTGGAAGTGGGTGAAACCAACAAAGCCGCCGACCGCATCGAGCAGAAAACCATCAACGTCACCAACGAGGAAAAATACAACCTCCTCGTCAAGGAACTGAAAGAGCGTGAAGGCACCGCGATCATCTTCGTGAAAGCCAAATACGCGACCGAAAAACTCGCCGCTAAGCTGCAGAAATCGGGCTTCACGGCAGATGCGATCCACGGCGATCTCGAACAACGCCAGCGTGAGCGGGTGCTTGCCGCCTTCCGCGAAAAGCGCCACCGCATCCTGGTCGCGACCGACATCGCCAGCCGCGGCCTCGACATCCCGCATATCGAGCACGTCATCAACTACGACTTGCCGCAAGCGCCGGAGGATTACATCCACCGTATCGGCCGCACCGGTCGCGCAGGTGCGGATGGGGCTGCCGTCAGCTTCATCTGCCCGGAAGACATGCTGAAATGGCGCGCCATCCAGAAACTGATGGACCCAAGCATCGTGCTTGAGCCCCTGCCAGCGGGCATGGCCAAACCAAAACGCCGTGGCGGACGCAGCGGCGGTGGCCGCAGTGGCGGCTTCGGTGGTGGTGGCAATGGCGGCGGCGGTTTCAGTGGCGGCGGTCAACGCCAAAACAACGCCCCCCGCTCCGCCGCCCCGCGCCGGACTTCGGGGTCGTAGGCAACCATACGATTAATGAAAGAAACGCCATCGCATCCCCATGCGGTGGCGTTTTTTTATTGTCGCCCCCTTCCCGGTCCGTGCCGGCCATGCCTTCATAGCGCCTCACCAGAGGAGCATGCATGAGACGATTCACCCGAAGCACTCGCACCCGCACCAATGTGCGCGATACCGACCAGCTGCGCGACCAGTTCATCCGCGATCTGACGCTGGAAGCCACCGCGCTCATGACCCAGCTGACAATGCAATTCGGCCAGAACCTGCAAACACAGGCAGCGCAATATTCACAAGGCATTGTGCCCAATAACAGCGCCAACGCCAACACATCCGGCAGCGCTGGCAGCAGTGATTTCAACAGCATCAGCAGCGTCTCGCAGCTGCTTGCCACCGGCGTGCGCTATCTGGTCAGCCGCCCGCGTACCTCGCGCGATAGTGAGGAGACCAGCCGCTCGCAAGGTGCCGACACACAATTTCGTGTCAGCCAATCGCAAGCGATGGCCGAGGCACAAGCCGCGATTAACAAGGGGAGCCGCAACCTATGATGGGCTCAGAAAAATGCCTCCGGCTCACGCGAACCGGAGGCAAAAGCGAGACAAAAATCAACGTTCCGCCAATGGTTAAACCACCGCAGGTGCGCGTGGGGAATTGCGCATTTCGCATGGCCGTCATGCATTTGCCACAGTGCCGATTTTTCACGCAATTGTCACACACGGCACTTGTCGTGGGTGTTATGGTGATGCTATGAATTACGCACCGCAACCCACCCCGCACGACGACTATCAGGGCATTCCGCATATGTTCAACCCGAACGATTTCATCACCCTCAACGGCGACGGCTTCGCGCTCTGCACGAACCCCATGGCCGATGGCGGGCTGGAAGCGATCATGGTGAACACCCGCCTTGCTGGCGAAGGCCTGCGCAATTTCGAAAGCTCGATCAAGCGCATGGTGCTGTCGAAACTGTTCTCGCCCAAGTTTGGCGAGGTCATCCTCACCGCCACGCGCATCACTGCGGGCGAAAACGCTTAAATTCTCCCGTTTTTTCGTTGACCGCCTTGCAATGGCTGTATTGCATGGTACAAATACGCCATGGAACGACCACGTTACGAGCAGTTTGGCATCAATATCGAGGAGCAAGGGGCCACCACCCATGTATTCAAGGATGGCACGCTGGTTGGCTCGTTCACCATTGAAATCGAGCACCGCAAACTGAAGTTCGATTTCCCGAACAACAAATTCTTCAATTACTTCGCCTATATCGCGTCGGACCGGCCGTCCAACCGCGTCAAATGGGTGAACGAGAACCTCAACCAGGATTCGATGGATAACCTGCAGGCGGGCGTCGCCTTCCTCGGTTTCGCAAAATTCGAGGAGATGATGGCGATCGCCATGCAAGCCGAGCAAGATGGGGAGGACGCGCGTGGCACCGCCAACCAAACCATCGTCCACTGAAGGCAACCCCTTCCTCGACGATCTTGACCAGAAAACCCCGCAGGAACTTGCCGATTATTTCTATGCGCTCGCCGAGGAAATCATCGCGGCCCCGGAAGAATATAAAATCAAAATGAAGCTGGCGAAGCTCGATATCAGCGAGCTGGACAATATCGATTTAAACACCCCCGCTGGCCGCAAAAAACTCGCCAAACTCTTCCGCCTGCTGGCCGAACAAGCCCTGCGCGGCAAGGATGTTTATCAGGCCACGGTGGTCGATCAATCCAAACCCCAAGGCCGCGGGCGCTAGCGTCGCTGCACCGTTTCTGTGCAACTATCCCGCTTTCACCACACTGTCACCCCGTCGCACGACGGGGTCCCGCTTTTCCCCTGCCCATTGTCATGCCAGCGCAGGCTGGCATCCATCGCGCGTGAGCGCAGGCGCAATTACACCCGACAAGGAAGCGCCCCCACCCGGCCTAAAGCCGGGGTGACAGCGCAAAAAATGGAGAGAGTGGGCGCGTGGAATAGACCGATATCCCATCACCCGAAACAGGGGACACACGTCACCCTTGGCCACCGCGATCACCGCCTCAAGAAGCGGTGCGTGCGTTATTTGCCGGCAACCTGCTTTTTAGGAGCAACCGCACCCATGTCCTGCGACATTTCGCCGACCACACCCAGAACGCGGATCACATGGGTGTTGTTGAGGTAATAGAAAATCTGGCGCTGTTCGCGGCGCGCGCCGAGCACACCTTCGCGGCGTAGCTTGGACAAATGCTGGCTGAGCGCCGGCTGGCTGACTTTGACGCTCTTGTTCAGCTCGGAAACGTTTTTCTCGCCGCCAAGCAACAAGGTCACGATCTGGAGACGGTAGGGGTTACCCAACACTTTTAGAATTTGGGCCGATTTTTTTAAGTGCGCTGCATCTTTGAACATGGTGTTCCTCTATGGTTTTCATTCATACATTTTGTAGGCGTCACAACTAGTCACTCCGGGTGCAATTGCAAGCGGAATGCGACATTGGAAATCGCGCAGACCCGCAAGAACCAACGCCTTTCACATCATCACACGTGATATAAAGATAATATATGATTATGAAAAAACATCCTCTGGATGGCATTAAATCTTTGTAATAGTCAGCGGCCAATGCGCATCAAAAAATCAATAAATTGGCGGAAACATACGCGTGTGGAGGTATAATCACCTGCCCCCCATCCACACCATTTTTAGCCACGCAAATGGCTGCATCGCCTCACCCGCCGGTACATCCGATCCCACAGATTCATATTCATGAATGTAATAACGCCGCAAATCGCCGGATACGATTTTTCACTTCATGGCGAGAATGCAACAACCCGCGCAGTATTATATGGCAAAACCACGCGCCCCCTGCCCTGACCAGCCGTGCCGCTTAGTGGCGGCGTGGCGCATCCTCGTCATCGTTACGGGATTTGAGCACGCTCTCATCCTCGACCTCGACCCAATCCGTAATCGGCTTGGGCGCTTCGGCGAGCGCGTGTTTCAGCACTTCATCGACATGGTTGACGGGGATGATGGTGAGCAGCTTTTTCACGTTATCGGGAATATCTTCCAGATCCTTGACGTTCTCCTGCGGGATCAGCACCGTGGTGATGCCACCGCGCAGTGCGGCCAACAGCTTCTCTTTTAGCCCGCCAATGGCCAGCACCCGGCCACGCAGCGTGACCTCGCCCGTCATCGCCACATTTTTCTTCACGGGGATGCCGGTGAGCACCGAAACAATGGTGGTGCACATGGCAATCCCGGCGGATGGGCCATCCTTCGGCGTCGCGCCTTCGGGCACGTGCACGTGGATGTCCTTCTGGCGGAATAGCGGCGGTTTGATGCCAAAATCAAGCGCCCGGCTGCGCACATAGCTCGCCGCCGCTTCGATCGATTCCTTCATTACATCGCCCAGTTTGCCGGTGACGGTGAACTTGCCCTTACCCGGCATCGCCACCGATTCGATCAGCAGCAGGTCGCCGCCGGTTTCCGTCCAGGCGAGACCCGTGGTGACACCGACCTGATCGACCAGCTCCGCCAGCCCATACGAGGCTTTGCGCACGCCGAGATACTTGCCCAGCGTCTTGCGGGTAACGACGATTTTGGGCTTGCCCTTCATCATGATCTGTTTGACCGATTTACGCGTGATCCGCGCAATTTCACGCTCAAGGTTACGCACCCCGGCCTCACGCGTGTAATAACGAATCGTGTCGCGCAGCGCATCTTCCGAAATGGTCAGTTCGCTCGGCTTCAGCCCATGCTCCTTGAGCTGCTTGGGAATCAGATGTTCTTCCGCAATGCTGACTTTCTCATCCTCGGTGTAACCCGACAGGCGGATGATCTCCATCCGGTCCAGCAATGGGCGCGGCATGTTGAGCGAGTTGGCGGTGGTGATGAACATCACATCCGACAGATCGTAATCCACTTCCATGTAATGGTCGTTGAAGTTTTTGTTTTGCTCGGGATCAAGCACCTCAAGCAGCGCCGCCGCCGGGTCACCGCGGAAGTCATTGCCCATTTTGTCGATCTCATCGAGCAGGAAAAGCGGGTTGGTGGATTTCGCCTTTTTCATGCTCTGGATCAGCTTGCCCGGCATCGACCCGATATAAGTGCGCCGGTGACCACGGATTTCCGATTCATCGCGCACGCCGCCGAGCGAAATTTTCACATACTGCCGCCCGGTCGCCCGCGCGATGGAGCGCGCCAGCGAGGTTTTACCCACACCCGGAGGCCCAACAAGGCACAAAATCGGCCCTTTGATCGACTTGGTGCGCGCCTGAACCGCCAGATATTCAAGAATCCGTTCTTTGACTTTTTCGAGGCCCGAATGATCAGCATCGAGAATTTTTTCCGCTTCAGCGAGGTCACGCTTCACTTTTGTGGGCTTCTTCCACGGAATCGTCACCATCCAGTCGAGGTAATTGCGGATCACTGAAGCTTCCGCCGACATGGTGCTCATGGTGCGCAATTTCTTCAGCTCAGACTCACACTTCTCGCGCGCTTCTTTGCTGAGTTTTGTTTTCTTGATCTTCTCTTCCAGCTCGCTCGCCTCGTCGCGGCCTTCATCCAGCTCGCCGAGTTCTTTCTGGATCGCCTTGAGCTGCTCGTTCAGGTAATACTCGCGCTGGGTTTTTTCCATCTGGCGCTTGACGCGGCCACGGATGCGCTTCTCGGTGTTGAGCACGCCGATTTCCGATTCCATCAGCGCATACACATGCTCCAACCGCTCCGCGACTTTGACTATCTCGAGAATCTCCTGCTTCGCCGGAATATCGATCGACATATGCGCCGCAACCGTATCCGCCAGCACCGATGGCGAAGTGATTTTGCCAATCGCGCCGAGCGTTTCGGGTTGGATTTTTTTGTTGAGCTTCACATATTCTTCGAACTTCGAAATCACCGAGCGGAACATCGCTTCCGTCTCCACCGGGTCGCCCACGGGCTCGGGCAGTTCCTCGGTTTCGACCTCGTAGAACAGCTCGTTTTCGTTGAAGTGATTCACCTTCGCGCGCTGCACGCCTTCGACCAGCACTTTCACCGTGCCATCCGGCAGGCGCAGCAGTTGCAGCACCGTGGCAATGGTGCCCACACGGTAGAGATCTTCACGCGTCGGAATATCCTGCGAGCCGTTCTTCTGGCTAACGAGCAGGATTTTATTGTTGCCCTTCACCACCGATTCGAGCGCCTTGACCGATTTCTCGCGGCCCACAAAAAGCGGCACCACCATGCCCGGAAAAACGACGATGTCGCGCAGCGGCAACACGGGAAGGTTCTGGGCGGCGGATGATGTCATGGGGGGCTCAAAATCTGTGAGGATGGGAAAAACTGTGATAGGAGAAATATAGAGTGCCAAACGGCAATGTAAAGCCCTACCGAGTTGCTTATTTTTGCTCCATCCGTTAAGTTGCTAACTCTTCCTTAACCCTTTTGGATTATCGTCAGATACGGAGTACTCCCCATGGCCCATCGTCGAGCATCTGCGGCCTTCACCCTCGTCGAGATCGCAGTCGTCCTCAGCATCATCGGCCTGTTGGTCGGCGCGGTGATCGGGGGCGTTAAACTGGTGCGCCAATCCGAAATTCAAACCATCATCGGCGACAGCACAAAATATTATAACGCCTTCGTGCAGTTCAAACAGCAATATGGCGGCTACCCCGGCGACATTGTCGATGCGCGGGATTTCTTTGGCACCACCGCCAACGGCGTGACCGTGAACAACGGCGACAATAACAACACCGTCACCGGTGCGGAGGCCTATCAGGCATGGCTGCAGCTGGTGCTGGCCAAACTCGTCAATGGCAATTTCACCGGCGCCGCATCCGGCGGCGGCGCGGTGCCGGGCACCAACGTGCCCAAGGGCCGCATCAACACCTCAGGCTGGAGTTTCGAAAACAATACCGCCTCAGCCGGCAATAGCATCTGGTACGCGCAGGATCTGGGCAATATGCTGTCGTTTGGTGGCACCGTGCCGGCCGCGACCACGCAGGGTCCAGTCATCACCACGCTGGAAGCAGCCCAAGTCGATGCGAAAATGGATGATGGGCTGCCCGCTACCGGGCGCGTGGTCGCGCTCAAGCCGACCACCTCTGTTATTCCCAACTGCACCAGCAGCGCGACGGATGCATCGGCGCTCTACGCCAAAAGTACCCAGGGAAATGTTTGCAGTCTGAACATCTCGCTGACAACGAAGTAGCCCTTCCCACTTCCCTGCCCCTCCGGTGTGTTCCAGCGGCGCACAGGCATGCTCGCCAACACCGAGCGCCTGCACACTAGCGCATACTCCATAAAAAAACGCCTGCCGTCACGAGGACATGCAGGCGTTTCATTCTTTTACAGCGGTAGAAAGCTAGCTCTTCTTGCCAGCTTTCTTGGTGCCGGTTTCCTGGGTGATGACCGCTTCGGCTTTGCCGTTGATGACATCGCCGGTAATCGATACTTCCGAGACACCTTCGGTGCCGGGGATTTCGTACATCAGCTCCATCAACGCTTCTTCCATGATCGCACGCAGACCACGTGCACCGGTCTTACGGGCGATCGCTTTCACCGCGATGGCATTCAGCGCATCGTCGGTGAATTTCAGGTCAACGCCTTCCATCTCAAACAGCTTGCGGTACTGCTTAGTTAACGCGTTCTTCGGCTCGGTCAGGATGTTTTTGAGCGCATCCTCATCGAGATCATCAAGCGTCGCGATCACTGGCAAGCGGCCGATGAACTCCGGAATCAGGCCGAATTTCAGCAGATCTTCCGGCTCCAGCATGCGGAACATTTCGCCCGGCTTCGCCTCATCCGTATTGCGCACATCCGCACCGAAACCAATGCTGGTGCCCTTCTGGCGGCGGGCGATGATTTTCTCGATCCCCGAGAACGCACCACCACAGATGAACAGGATGTTGCTGGTATCCACCTGCAGGAATTCCTGTTGCGGATGTTTGCGGCCACCTTGCGGCGGAACGCTGGCAACCGTGCCTTCCATGATTTTCAGCAAGGCCTGTTGCACGCCCTCGCCCGACACGTCGCGGGTGATGGACGGGTTCTCGGATTTGCGCGAAATCTTATCGACTTCATCGATATACACGATCCCTTTTTGCGCGCGTTCGACATTGTAATCCGCCGCTTGCAGCAGGCGCAGGATGATGTTCTCGACATCTTCCCCGACATACCCGGCTTCGGTCAGCGTGGTGGCATCCGCCATCGTGAACGGCACATCCAGAATCCGTGCCAGCGTCTGCGCCAGCAGGGTTTTACCCGAACCCGTCGGCCCGACTAGCAGGATGTTGGATTTTGCAATCTCGATCTCGTTGGATTTCTCCATCACCGCGATGCGTTTATAGTGGTTATGCACGGCAACCGAGAGCACCTTCTTCGCGCGGTTCTGGCCGATGACATAATCATCCAGCACCTTGCGGATTTGCTGCGGCGTGACGAGCGTATCGCTGGCTTCCGTGGTGACGGGCGACTTATCGGCAGTGCGGATAATATCGACGCATAGCTCCACGCATTCATCGCAGATGAACACGGTCGGCCCGGCGATCAGCTTGCGCACTTCATGTTCGCTTTTGCCGCAGAAGCTGCAATAGCGGGTCGTTTTCGTTTCGCGTGGCTTGCTCATGATGTCCTCACTTTAGGATTCGGGATTTAGATTCGGGATTGAAGGGGATTCCCCCGCTATCCGTCATCATACTTCTCGAATCACATTGACCTTGTCTAAAATTCCCGAATCCTGAATGGCCGAATCCTGAAATCTATTTCTTTTTCTTCTCCGCATCCGCACGGCTGGCGACGATCTCATCGATCAGGCCGAATTTCTGTGCGGTTTCAGCAGACATGAAGTTGTCACGATCCATCGCTTTTTCGACGATCGGCAATTTCTGGCCGGTGTGCTTCACATACAGGTTGTTCAACCGCAGGCGCAGCGCAATGATTTCCGCAGCGTGGATTTCGATATCGCTCGCCTGACCGCGGAACCCGCCGGATGGCTGGTGAATCATGATCCGTGCGTTCGGCGTTGCATAGCGCATGCCAGTTTCACCCGCCATCAGCAACAGCGAACCCATCGAGGCCGCCTGGCCGATGCACAGCGTGCCCACTTTTGGCTTGATATACTGCATGGTGTCATAGACCGACAGCCCTGCCGTCACCACGCCGCCGGGCGAGTTGATGTAAATCGAGATATCCTTATCCGGGTTTTCCGATTCAAGGAACAGCAGCTGCGCCACGATCAGCGAACACATATGGTCCTCGACCTCGCCGGTCAGGAAGATGATGCGCTCCTTCAGCAGGCGCGAGTAAATATCGTAGGCGCGTTCGCCGCGGCTGGATTGCTCCACCACCATCGGCACCAGCTGCGCCTTTTCCGGCGTGCCGAGCATGTCGTTGTAGGAATCAAACATATCGCGCTTGGTATGGATCATAACTTCTCCCGTTGTATCGTTACAGGCTGCATGACGGATTGGCTGCCGTCAAAACAGTCGCAGTGATTTTATGCGCTTCATGGTGAAAGATAGTGCGCGTGTGGGTTAATTGCCACGGTGGTGGTGCAAGAATTGTTTTGACAGCGCAATAGAGCTTATTTCCCCCACATGTCATGCCGTCGTATGACGGCATCCATCTTACAGAGCATGATGCACCCGCCACAGTGACGAGCTACAGCTCACAGGCAGGCAACACAAGCCCATCGTGGCACACAGATGGACCCCGTCATACGACGGGGTGACAGCAAAAAACCAAGGCTACTTCTTCGCCTTTTTCTTCGGCGTCACGTCCTCGTCGTCCTTCATCAGGTCTTCGATGCTGATCGGCTTGGCGGTGCGCGTCACTTTGCTCAGGATGAAATCCACCGATTTCTCTTCAAGGATCGGCCCGCGCAGCTCGTCGACCTGCTGTGGGTTCTTGCGGTAGAATTCGAAGATCTTGTCTTCCTGGCCCGGATAGTTGCGCGCCTGGCTCATCACGGCGGCGGACAATTCCTCGCGCGTGATTTGCAGATTGTTGGTGCGCGCGATGTCCGAAAGCAGGATGCCAAGGCGCACGCGGCGCTCGCTGATCGCTTCGTATTCCGAGCGCAGCTCTTCGTCGGACTTGCCTTGCAGCTCAGGGTCACCGGCTTTCTTCGCCTCATCCACCTGCTTCATGATGCTTTCGACTTCCATCTTCAGCATGGTGGCAGGAATTTCGAACGTGGCGATTTCATCCAGCGCGTCGAACAGCTGCTTCTTCGCTTTCGCACGGGCAGCACCTTTATACTCAAAGTCAATCTGCTGACGCACCGCGCCGCGCAGGTTCTCAACATCGGTGAAGCCGAGAGACTCGGCCAGTTTATCATCCACATCCGGCGCGTGCAGGCGCAGCACTTCATGCACCGTCACATCGAACGTGGCAGGCTGACCGGCGAGGTCCGCGCTGTGATAGGCTTCCGGGAAATTGACGCTGATAACGCGCTCGTCACCCGCTTTCATGCCGACCAGCTGCCCCTCGAAACCGGGGATGAACTGGTTGGAACCCAGCTCCAGCGAGAAGCCCTTGGCTTCGCCACCGCTGAACGGCACGCCGTCTTTTTTACCGAGGAAGTCGATTTTGACCACATGGCCCATTTCCGCCGCGCCGTCATGGGCGTGGGTGTGCTGGCGGGTTTTGGCGAGGCGGGCAAGGCCTTCGGCCACTTCCGCTTCCGGCAGTTCGTAGGTGTATTCATCGACCGAGATTTTGCTGAAATCAATCGCCGGCACTTCAGGCATCACTTCGATGGTGATGTCGAACGCCAGGTCGCCGCCTTCTTCAAAGCTGGTGATTTTCACATCCGGCTGCAGCGCCGGGCGCAGTTTCTTCTGCTCCACCACTTCGCGCGTGGCTTTGGTGATGGCGCCTTGCAGCACATCGCCCATCACGTCCTTACCGTATTTCGTTTTCAGCACCGACAGCGGCACCTTGCCCGGACGGAAGCCCGGCATCTTCACCTTCTGGCTGAGCGACTGCAGCTCCACTTCCATTTGCGACTCCACATCCGCCGCCGAAACGACAACGTGGAAGCTATAAACAAGGCCGGAATGTTCTTTGTCGGTGATCTGCATGGGATTCTCTCTATCGTAGCGTTAAATGTGGCTCGCAGGCTTCATGGCACAGGCTTTTTCTACCGGCAAGCCTAAATTATGGTTTGGGGAGGGCGTTTTACACACCCAAAAGCGCGTCGCGCCCGGCAATCGCGACGATCTCGTCCTCGTGCGACTTCACGCCCGAAACGCCAATGCCGCCGACGCATTCGCCGTTATGGATGATCGGCACGCCGCCTTGCACCGGCAGGCGGCCGGGCATCAGGCCCACCGCGGGGCGCTCAGCCACCACATCCTCCAACGCTTTGGTCGGAGCTTTGGCGATGGCCGCCGTGCGCGCCTTCAGCGTCGCGATTTCAGCGCTGGGCATGCCCGCGCCATCTACCCGCTCCAGATGGATCAGGTAGCCCGCATCATCCACCACCGCGATGGAAACAAGCCAGTTATTCTTCGCCGCTTCCGCTTTGCAGGCGGTGAGGATCAGAGCGGCATCTGCAGCCGTAATGGTGGTTTTCGTGCGCATGGTTGGTTCCTTTTTTGTAGTGTTGTGCGTGTCCCCAGTCCGTCGTCGCCTTTTTGGCTATGCCGGACACTGCTTCGCCCAAGTCGATGGCACTCCACGTGGCTGCTGCCCGCGCGTAGCCCGCAAGGAGCGAAGCGTGGTGCGGGTGATAAGACTCGAACTTACACGCCTCTCGGCGCCAGAACCTAAATCTGGTGCGTCTACCAATTCCGCCACACCCGCACATGTTCGCTAAGTGCCATGCAGTATGCGCAAGCGCAAGCGCGAAACAAGTGGCTGTGTTGCGCACAGAACAACCCATAATTGCATAACTTCATTTATTTAAATATTTAGGTTGCAATTGCGCGCCGCACAAATATACCTAAGGTTGTCGTTATTCGATTTAAAACTCAATCCAAGGTTGATTTTATGCCCGTGATCGAAAAACATCCCTTCATCCCCCAGCCGCGTATCTACGCATGGTTTTCCGCCGTGATCGCCGATGACCGCGCCTTGCTGGAAGATCTACTGCTCCACGGCGTGCCTGTTGATGTACCGCATCCCCTCCGTCATTCCACAGCCTTGATGGAGGCCACTCGCCTGGGCCGCGCCACCTTGGTCCATTGGTTATTGGACCACGGCGCGGCCCCGGTCTTTTTGTCGGGATTGCCGCTGGGCACACCGCTGCATTGCGCGCTGCGCCGCCACCACTGGAACATCGCCCTGCAGCTGGCCGAAGCGATGGACCGATGCAGCGCCGCCGATGCGTATGGCGCCACCCCCTTGCATGTGCTGGCCGCCGAAGCCTTCGCCAAGGAGAAAACCCAAACCGTCCGCCGCATCGCCACCGCCGCGATCGAGCGCGCCTGCCCGCTGGACGCACTCGACCTCGAAGGCACCACGGCGCTGCATCACTGCGTCATCAACGACCTGGTGGAGCTGGCCGATCTGCTGCTCAGCCACGGCGCCAACCCCAATGTGCTGATCCCGGATTCCCATGTCAGCGCGCTGGCCATCGCGGCGCTGGAAAAAAACACGGAAATGGCCCATGTGCTGATGCTCTATGGTGCCGACCCGCACCTAAAAACGCGCGAAGGCGCAACGCCGCTATCGATTTACCCCCCGCTTGGCCAGCTGCTTACCCCCCAGCATGCGGCGCACGCGGAATTGCTCGGTTAGGCTTTGACAGCGCCGCGCCGCTTGGGTTAAACACGCGGTCATGACATACACCCACACAATGCTCCCCCTGCCCGCGCAATACGACCAGGCCGCCACCGAGAAAAAATGGCAGGCCCACTGGCTCGCCGCCCGCACCTATGCCTGGAACCCCGAAACCCCGCGCGCGGATTCCTACGTCATCGACACCCCGCCGCCGACCGTTTCAGGCACGCTGCATATGGGCCATGTGTTCAGCTACACGCAGGCGGATTTCATCGCCCGTTTCCAGCGCATGACCGGCAAAAACGTGTTCTACCCCATGGGTTTTGACGATAACGGCCTGCCCACCGAGCGCCTCGTCGAGAAAACCAAGAAAATCCGCGCGACAGATATGAGCCGCGAGGCGTTTATCGCCGAATGCCTCGGCGTCAGCGAGGAAGCCCGCAAGGAGTTCCGCACCCTCTTCCAATCCATCGCCCTCAGCGTCGATTGGGATCAGGAATACCACACGATTTCCGACGATAGCCGTCGCCTGTCGCAGGCATCCTTCCTCGATCTGGTGAATAAAAATCAGGTCTACCGCTCTTTACGTCCCTTCTATTGGGATCCAGTGGACCAAACTGCCATCGCACAAGCAGAGATAGTGGATAAGGAGCTGCCCAGCTTTCAAAATACCATTACCTTTACTGTTGATGGCGAGCCAGTTAGCATAATGACAACCCGGCCAGAGCTGCTTCCTGCTTGTGTCGCTCTATTCTATCATCCGGAAGACGCGCGATATACAAAGTTCAAAGGGAAGCGGGCCACCGTACCATTATTCGGCCATACCGTACCAATTTTTGAAGACGATACAGTTGAGTCTGAAAAGGGCACTGGCATAATGATGTGCTGCACCTTTGGTGATGATGCTGACATAGTAAAGTGGCAGAAACATGACTTGAGCACTCGAGTCATTCTGAACAAACTCGGTCGCATCGCGTTTCAATGGAGATACGGTAATGGCCTAGTACTCGGTTATAAAAATCTCCCAGAGGGTGTTGAACCTCTGGCTATTGAGACTGGAAACTATGGAAGGTCAGGTGGTGCTGGCGGTTGCACAGACGAGTGGAGTCACGAGTTTAAAAACTTCCAGTACTACGTAGAACTCTTGAAAGAGATTGATGGCCTCAAGGCTAGCAACGCTGATCCTAAACATCCCGGCGCGCGTGAAGTAATCTTAGATAGATTGAGCGATGCTGGCTTGCTTACTGATAAGAAGCCAATAAATCACACTGTAAAAACTGCAGAACGCTCGGGTAGCCCACTAGAAATACTTCCTACCCAACAATGGTTTGTCCGTGTTTTAGACAAGAAAGAACAACTGCTCGCAAAAACTCGGGAAGCTGAATGGAACCCCGAATGGATGCGCTTGCGAATGGAGCAATGGATTGCGGGATTGAATCAAGATTGGTGCATCAGCCGCCAACGCTATTTCGGCGTGCCATTTCCGGTGTGGTATGCGCATCAAACACTAGTGCCCGGCGTGACAATGCAACCTGTTGTATTTGCTCGCCCTGAAACTTTGCCTATAAACCCACTGATTACAGTACCCAAAGAGTTTAAGATCATTGAAAAAACATGCCACGAAAATGGGACAGTTCTGTTTAAATGCGAGTTAGTTGAAGACTACAATGACTGGATTACGAACCAACTGCTTTTCAAACGCGGCGATAAAGTAAATTTGCTGCCTGACCACGACGTCATGGACACCTGGGCCACCAGCTCCATCAGTCCGCAGCTTTCCGCCCATGGCATCAACGCCGAAACAGCGGCCGATGGCAACCGCTTCAGCAAGCTCTTCCCGGCCGATCTGCGCCCGCAGGCGCATGAGATTATCCGCACCTGGGCTTTCTATACGTTGGTTAAATCTCACCTGCATAATGATTTGATTCCATGGAATAATCTCATGATCTCCGGCTGGTGCCTTGCTGAAGATAAGTCCAAAATGAGCAAGTCCAAAGGTAATGTCGTCACCCCCGTCGCCCTCATTGAGGAACGCGGTACGGACGCGGTGCGCTATTGGGCCGGCACCTCCCGCCTCGGGCAGGACACGGCTTTCTCGCCCGATCTTCTCAAAATAGGTAAGAAACTCGTCGGAAAGCTTTGGAATGCCACGCAATTCGCAGCGATCCATCTCAGCAAGCTGCAAACACCGCCCACCACCGCCAGTGCGGATACCGCGATCACCGAAACGCTCGACCGCTGGATCCTCTCGCGCCTGGGTGAAACCGTCGCCAAAGCCACCGAGGCCTTCGCCGCCTATGAATATGCCGATGCGCTCGACGCCACCAACCAATTCTTCTGGGCGGATTTCTGCGATAACTATCTCGAACTCATCAAGAAACGCGTTTATAATGAAGACGGCACCGCCCGCCCTGAGGCGCAAACCTCCGCCATCCGCACGCTTTATTATGTGCTGGACGGCATCCTCAAGCTCTACGCCCCCTTCGTGCCGCATGTAACGGAGGAGCTTTACAGCCACATCTTCGCCGAAGCCCACGCCGCGCGCGGGTCGCTGCATGCCATGGGGCAATGGCCCCTAGCCGCGGACTACCCCATCGACGCCCAGGCCCTCGCCGATGGACGCCACGCGCTGGAGCTGCTGGAGATCATCCGCAAAAGCAAATCCGAGAGCAACCGCTCCATCAAATTCCCGATTGTTGCGCTCACCCTCTTCGCCGCCACCGACGCCGCCCGCGCCACGCTGGGCCGCGTGATGGAAGATGTAAACGGCGCCGGCAACGTGCAGGCACACACGGTAACAGCGGAAAAAACCGCACCCATGACGCACACTGCCGATGAGCATTTCGCCCTCGCCATCGCCTTTGCGGAAGCGGCCGACGCGGCCTGATCCATACCGATTACGTATCGATTCTTTATCGCGCATGAATTCTATAGGACGGGCGCTTCGGCGTTCACCTTATAACGGAGTTACCCATGAAAACGATCCTGCTTCTGTCCACTCTCGCCATGCTGAGTGCGTGCGAGCTACCTGGCAGCCCTATGGCCAATGATGAATGCGGCAGCTATCGCGGCCTCACCGTCGGCACGATTGAATATAACGAATGTGTGATGCGCATCGACCAGAACACTACGGCAACCCGCAAATAACGCCGCGGCACCGCTTCTTTCCATCATCCCATCGCCCCCAACCGGGGCGGTGGGATGTAAAAAAGAAGGCGCTGGATTACTCCAGCGCCCCAAGCTTTCCTCGCACAGAAGAAACTCATAAATTGGTGAAACCGTGCGGTTTACTGTCCAAGTAATACCCTGAGTATGCCACGAATAATGGGCATTCTGTGTGACGGTTCTGTTAAGATTCAGTCCTTCGCCCGCCGCGCGGGATGGTAAATATATTCCCCAAAACGCTTGCTTTGCCTATGGGTTACCAGTAAACAGGGCGGGATTTTGGAGAACCGGAATCCCATAAAAACGACCAAAAACCCCATCAAGAGGCATCCATGGCAAGCGAAAAAAGTCAGAATATTCAAGATGTTTTCCTCAACACCCTGCGCAAGGAAAAAGTGCCGGTCACGGTGTTCCTCACCAGCGGTGTGAAACTGCAAGGCAATATCAGCGGCTTCGATAATTTTTGCGTCGTGCTGCGCCGCAGCCCGCAAGTGCAGCTTGTTTATAAACATGCCATCGCCACCATCGTGCCAAGCACCAACATCAGCCTCTACAAAGGCGAAGATGAAGATGCCCCGGCTACGGATGCCGCACCAAGCGCCTAAACGGGATTGACCTCCACCCTCGTCATCCACCCCACCATCACGGGCAAAACGGGTTCCGACCGCTCGCTGCACGCGTCGCTCGAGGAAGCGGTCGGCCTCGCCCACGCCATCGCGCTGGACGTGGCGCACGCCACCATCGTCCGCCTGCAGAAAATCACGCCCGCGACCTATATCGGCAAAGGCAAGGTCGAGGAGCTGAAGCAACTGGTCGAGGAACAGGCGCTCGGCCTGGTGATTGTTGATTGTGCACTGACACCGGTTCAACAGCGGAATCTTGAAGTCGCATGGACCTGCAAGGTCCTTGATCGCACGGCACTCATCCTAGAAATTTTCGGCGCCCGCGCCCGCACGGCGGAAGGCAAATTGCAGGTCGAGCTGGCCTCACTCACCTATCAGAAATCCCGCCTCGTGCGCTCATGGACACACCTTGAGCGCCAGCGCGGCGGCTTCGGCTTCCTCGGCGGCCCCGGCGAATCGCAGATCGAACTCGATCGCCGCATGATCGGCGACCGCATCATCAAGATCAAAAAGCAACTCGACACGGTCGTGCGCACCCGCAACCTCCACCGCGCCACCCGGCGCGACGTGCCCTATCCGTTGATCGCCCTCGTCGGCTACACCAATGCCGGTAAATCCACCCTGTTCAACCGCCTCACCAACGCCAACGTGGTCGCGCAGAACCTGCTGTTTGCCACGCTCGACCCCACCATCCGCGAGGCGCAACTGCCTTCGGGCCTGCGGGTGTTAATGTCGGACACCGTCGGTTTCATCTCCAACCTGCCCACCGAGCTGATCGCCGCCTTCCGCGCGACGCTGGAGGAAGTCCTCTCCGCTGATATCCTGCTGCATGTGCGCGACATCGCCCACGACGACACCGCCGCGCAAAAAGAGGATGTGATGGGCGTGCTCAAAAGCCTGTTCGGCGCGGATGCTAACCTCGACCACCTGATCGAGGTCCACAATAAAATCGACCAGTGGCAAGCCGACCATAATCACGAGAACTACGTCCCCACCGGTGACGCCATCGCCCTGTCCGCCATCACCGGCGAAGGCTGCGACATTTTATTGAAACGGGTAGATGACACCCTTTCCGCCCAACTGCTCGCCACCTATGACTACGCCATCCCCCACCATGATGGCCGCGCCATTGCCTGGCTTTACGCCAACGGCCAGGTCATGCATCACCGCGAGGAAGACGCCCTCGCTCATTACCAGGTGCGCCTCTCCGCCGCCAACGCCGCCCGTTTTCAGCAAGCGTTCGGGTACTAAACTCCATTACATCGTCATTGCGAGCGAAGCGCGGCAATCCAGCGGTGCCGCGTATCAAAAGAAGAAAGTAAGGCTGGATTGCCGCGCTTCGCTCGCAATGACGGCGCGTAGGGATGGAAATCAAATGACTAAGACGTACCCCCATAAAGCGCCGCTTCCGCCGCCCGTCGGCGCACCAGCCCCGGCAATTTGCGCCCATCCGCCCACACCCAGCGCATGAACTCGCCCGCCACCGCTTCATCCTCGCCCCGGTTTATCACCCGGCGCAAGGTCGAGCGCTGCAACGCCGCCGCGCCGAGGTTAAAAGTGAAGCTCACCAGCGCATCCCTCTGGCCCTGCGTCAGCCGCCGCGCAACCAACCGGCCCACTGCCGCTTCTGCAATCGCCACATCCTCCTGCAGCAACGCCTGCGCCATCGCGCGCGTCACCGGCGCATGCACTGCTGAGGGCAGCACATGGCCGTAACCAATCGTCCAATAACCCGCCGGGCAGCGATAGGGCTCGGCGGCAAATCCCTCAAAATCCTGAATCAGCTGTAACCCGCGTGCGGAGGTCGCCATGTCACTTCACCCCGTGTTTTTTCATCGCCCGCTGGCCGAACCAGAACGCCATGATCGCCGAAAAAATAGCGACATCTTCTTCCGTCCACAGACTGGCCAGCGCCTGCCCCATCGTCAACCCACTCTGCCACGGCAGACCGGGCGCAAGCAGCATATGGAACTGCGCGCATTTCACCAAGAAATAGAGCATGAAAAACGAATAGGTAATCACCGGCCGCACCGAGCCCGCCAGCGCATCCACCCAGTGGATGCCGGTGAGTGAATCCTTCACCCGCGCATTCAGCGCGCCCTGCTCAGCCGTTACGGCCTGTAGCGCAATCTCTTGCAGCTGCACGTTTCGCACCGCCACCTGCTCACTGGCAGCGGCCACGAGCCGCGCGCGGTCATACTCCATCTGCAGCTTCAGCAGCGTGATTTCATGCGCGCGATCCTTGGCATCACGAAATAGTTTAAACATATCGGGCACCGCGCTCGAGATAAACCCAAGCAATGCGCTAAATAACGCAATCATAACCGCTCCTGGACATCGTTTTCCTATTTATGAAAAAACGAGGTGAGGATGCCCACCCCCTCAATCACCACCGCCCCAAACGCCGCCGCCAGCGCGATGGATGCCGCATACGCCCCCTTGCCGCGATCCATCATCGCGGTCAGCGCATCGAGCTTGCTTTCCATCCGGTCGAACCGCTTCTGCGCCGCATCGTGATGCGCCCGCTGCTGCTCGCGCAGCCCGCTGATCTGCTCCTCCACCACCGCGATCCGCACCGCGTGGTGATGCTCGCGCCCACCGCCTTCATACATACGAACCCCCTAGTTATAGACGATGAAGCCGACCGACGTTTCCGCCGTCGCCGCCGCGTTCAGGCGAATGGTGAACGACCCCGCCGCGGGCACCACATTCTTAATCACCGCCGTCGTATCGTCCGTGCGCACCACCGCCAGCACAATGCTCGCCGTGCCCACCACACTGTTCGTCACCACCAGCGAACTCGCACCAGCCGCAACATTCACCGTGCCGCTGGGTTGGTTGATGGTCTGCGCGCCCGTTGTGCCAGCCTCCGTGTTGGTCGCAAGCAACGTCGGCTTGCCGCCCACCGCCACCACCCACGCCGTGCCGTTGAACTGGTAATACAGCGACTCATCGCGCACCCACAGCCGCATGCCAGTCTGCGGCGCCACAAACCGCCAGACCTGATCGAAATACGTGAGATACGTCGCCTTGCCGCTCCACGCCCCTGTCGGGCTGGCCGCCACAATGTAAAGCAACCCCGCCACCGGCGATCCGGGCGGCGTCGCCAGATCCTTATCCACCACCGCGCTGGCGGTCACCGCATCCATCAGGCCAAACGCCTGGTTAATCGTGACCTCTTTTTGCGCCTGCGACGGGTCAACCAGCGTCACACCGAAATTCGGAGTAGTAGCCATAAATGCCTCAAAAATAGTGGTGATATAAAAAAACATCGCGTACCATAGGGTAACGCGACGTTAGAAACGAAGGAGTGCGCCATGCCGACACTTGAGAACATCTGGCAGCAGATCAATTCCCTGCCGCACAAATATATTTTCTACACGCGCAAGGAAATCCGCTACCTGCCGAAAATCCTCAACGAGGATGAGCGCGTGCTCGCCCTCACCTCCGGCTTCATGGATAAGCGCACCTGGCTTGCCGTCTGCACCAACCGGCGCATCATGTTTCTCGATCGCGGCATGTTCTTCGGGCTGCGGCAGGTGCAAATGAACCTCGACCGCATTCAGGCGATCGATTCCAGCTTCGGCCTCGTCATGGGCAGCATTCGATTGTGGGATGGTGCGTCGTCGGTCAGCATCAACATGATTATCAAATCATCCATCGCGCCGTTCGTACGCACCGTTCAGGATGCGATGGATAAATACAAGCGCCTGATGGTGCACGACCTCGCCGCCACCGCCACCAACGCCCACCAAACCATGAAACCCGCAGGCGCCCCGCTCATCAGCGAGCTGGAACGCTTAGCAAAACTAAAAGCGGAAGGTGCGTTGACGGAAGAAGAATTCATCGCCGCCAAAGCAAAGCTGCTCGCTCACTGACCAATCATCAGCGCGTTGATTTTCATCCGCAGCGACACATCGACCTTATCGAGCGCCCGCGGGAACAGATTCTGGATGCGTCCCATGAAATCCGGAAAGGCAATTTCGCCTTCCAGCACCAGCGATTCCAGCAACCCCAGCAACGCACTGGCTTCATCATCAAGCCCCTGCATCCGCAACGACGTCACGAACTGGCCAATCGCCAACACGCGTGATTGCTCGGTGATAAGGCTCTCGCCCAAATCATAGCGCTGATGCATGGCAACCGCCCGTACCTGCAAGCGCGGCGTTTTGCTTTTTGCACTACCGCCCCACGGCAACATGCTTTTGCCAAAGGCCAGCACCAGCTGGTGTAAGGGTTCAGACGAAGGGGAATGCGGTATACTGGATACATCTCTCATGATCCCTGCAGTGTACGCCACAATCCTTAAGAAACCGTTACCACCTCCTGCGCCACTTTCCCAAGCCCGATCAGCGCCGAAACCTGCGCAATCGCCAGCGTCAAACTTGCTGGCGCCGTGCCAAAATCCGTCACTTGCTGGGCCGCCGTATAAAGCACACTCGCGCTACCCACCCGCCAGTTGCGCACCACCGTGCTTCCGCTCAGGATCGTCACGTCATACTGCTCGCTTTGCTCCATCAGCGGAATATCCACATAATCCCGCAAGCCCGCATCAATGCGCGCCCGCCGCACCCAGCGGATGGTAATGTCCCCACTGGTCGCATCCTTCACCGCCTGCAGATGCACCGGGCTCAGCGGCTTCAAACTCTCCGCCTGAATGCCCATCGTCACTTCCGTGCCATTGCTCAGCGAACTACCAAACGAGGATGCCCGCACCGTCCACGACTGGCCATTGCTACCCACCGGCACCGTAAACGGCACCACCGCCGCGTTGAGCAACACAAACCGCTCGCCAATTGCATGGGTCGCTGTTTCCGCTTCCGTGCCCAGCCGCCCACGCAACAGCCCGCTTAGGCGATAGACCCCATTCCCCACAAACGTCGCATTGGAAAACTGGATCACCTCATGTCCCAGCAGCGCCACATTCGCACCGTTCAGCACCGCCGCCTCGCTCGTGCTCGTTAATGTCTCACTGCCAAGCACCGAGATATCAACCGTATTCACCCGGTCGAACACCTGCGTCACCCCCGCCGCCAGCAAGCTCACCGCCGAGCCCATCGTCGCCGGCGAGACAAGGTCGAACAGCATCTCATCGTCACCGCTCTCGCGCACCCGCGCCAGCGTCGCCCCCTTCCAGCCATCCGAGATACCGCACGCCGCAAAGCGCAGCGTCAACGTATCCTGTGTATCGCTCGGCAAGGCAGGCATGTCGATAATCTCCAGCCGCGTCGCCGGGCTTGGCAGCACCAGCGCCCCATCGCTGCCTACCGTCGGCGCGATGTAACCATCCCACGCCTCCGCCGCATCGATCACCCCAGTCAACTTCACCAGCCCCGGCCTGCCGATCTGTACCTTGTTCAGGCGAATGCGATGCGCCACCGCGCCATCCATCAGCTGCACCACATCCCCCGGTTCCAACCACGCATAGGTAATCGGCAAATGAAACACCATGCTACTACGCTCCGCCCAGCGGTCGGCCAGCCGTGTTTCCGCCACCGCCCGCGCATGCGATTCCGAGAGCACCAAACTCACCTTCAGCGTCACCGTCTCCGTCGCATCCTTGGTGCTGCGCTGCGCCGCCTGCACATTTGTTTCATAGCGCTGCAGGCGGTTCAGGTAATGCACCTCCTGCCGCTCTGGCAGCACCAGATCCTCCTGCCGCGTCAGCACATAGGCCACTTCCTGCATCCCAACCTTCTGCGGAATACAGGCCGAGGCCAAAATCGTCGCATCCACACTCGCATCGCGCGGAATCGCCACCAGCGCATCCGCGCTTTCCTTGATCGTGAAGAAATACGCCTGCATCAACTGGTCGAGCGCCGCCCGCGCACTCACCCGGTCGTTAATCACAAAACCATCCAGCATAATCTGGATTCCACGTGTGTCGATCTGCGCATCCGTCAGCCCCGCGCGCTGCGCGATTTCTTCTACCGCCGCCGCCACATGGCTAGCGCCCAGCTTGCCCTGCACCCAGTGGCCCGTCACCCAGTTGCCGCCATCCGCCCACACGCTGCGCAAATCCGGCCAATACGGGTAAGGCCGCGCGTCCCACGTCCACAGGAACCGCTGCGCCACCATGTCGCTGTCCGCCCACTCAAGCTCCGTCGCCGTGATCGCCGCGCGCTGCGCGAGGAAATCCACCCGCCCGCGCGAGAACCGCGGATACGCACTATCCCACGAGGTGCTATCGACAAACACATTCGGCTGGTTGGCGCAGCCATCCACACTGGCATAGCCATATTCACTGAACCAGACCGGCTTGCTGGCAGGCACCCAATCGCTCGCCACCCCGCCGGGATTATAATGCGTATGGTTCCACCACCACTCGATATTCTTCCATGCATAGGGCGCATCCAGCGTCGCCTTGGTGGTGCGTTCGCCATCGGTATAATACCAGTCATACCCCTCGCCGGATGTCCACCCCGCGCGCAACGCCGCGATGTCATAGCCCGTCTGCACCCCATCGGTCAGCGGGAAATACGCATCGATCGCCACCATATCAATCGACGATGACGCCCATAGCGGATCGAGATGATACCACCCCCCATCCGTGTGGTGATACTCCGACCAATCCGCCGCATACGTCACCTTCACCGACGATCCAAGCATGCCCTTCACCGTCGCCGCCAACGACACCAGCTCGCTCACCGCCGGGAACACCCCCGTGCTACTGCTCACCTTCGTCAGGTCGCGCATCTCGGTGCCAATCGCAAATGCATCGACCAGCCCCGTCACCAGCGACGCATAATGCGTAATAAACGCGTTATACCCCCGCGTACCGCTAAAGAACCCGGCTACCGATGCGGCGCTGCCCGTCAAATAGCCCCGCCACGGTTTCCCCGGCACATCCATCAGCATCTGCGGATAGAAGAAAATCTTCAGCCCACGCGCGCGCAGTTCCACCAGCAAACGCACAATGCTCCCATCGTCGGGCGTGCCGCCATAGCGCACCACCCCTGCGTCATTACCGATCAACCGCCCCGTCGCCCGCGTATAGCCCGCCACCTGCCAGTCATCCGGCGTGGTCTGCGTGTTCACCTGATATTCCACACTCGGCCAAATCTGGCAGGTCGCAATATCCATCGTCGTGCCGAACCAGTTGACCGCCACCCCCACCCATTCAAGGTTGGGAAATGTCTGCTGCAACTGGTCAAGCGCCACCAGCGCATTGGCCTTGCCTTCCGCCGTGTGCTGGTTCAGCGGAATCTGGTAGCCGCTTTGCACAATCATCCCGCTCGTATCCGTCCCGTTGATCTTATATTCCGTCAGCGTGTCATAAACAAACTCGCCGGACCCCGGGATCAGCATCACCGATGTCACCAGCGACTCCACCGAATCCGCCCCCGTGTCGTTCTGCGACGTGCGCCGCGTCACCTCAAAGGTGAAGTTGGGAATCCGGCTACCGAAATCCGCCATCGGAAAATCCTCGATCACCACATACGCCATCCCGCGATAGCCCGGCGTCGCCCCAACCCCCTGGTAACTCTCGATCAGCGCATCGGGCAATTGCGTCTCGCTGCCCTTATAAATCCGGTACACCCCCTGGCTCAAATCCAGCAGTTTGGAATCCGCCCATACCCGGTCAATCCGTAGCAGCTCGCCTTCGCAAATGGCAATCGCGAGGGTCACATAATAGCTATAGCTTGTGCTCGAACTCACCGTCTGCCGGCTCGATCCACCGCCCCCCTTACCACCACCCGACCGGGTAGTGGTCGTCGTCGCAATCTCGCGAATCGGTCGTGACCAGATGATGTTGCCTGCAATCCGCACCGTGCCAAACGTAATCGGAATCATCCGCCCATAGGTCGAGGTCTGCACCGCAAGATTTTCCAGCCGTGCGCCTTCATAATGCGTTTTGCTCGACCCCTCCATCTGGCTGCCGATGCGCGCGCCAAGCTGCGCACCGATCTGTCCGCCAATGGGGCCGCCAATATACGTCCCCACTGCACGCCCAACGGTCGACAGAACAATCGATGCCATGATTTTCTCCGAATAAGATTGATGGTGAATGCCTCACAACCGAGGCAATTAGTCCTTCAGGCGATACGCCGCATACGTCTCGCGCCGCCAGTGCGTGTCGTAGCGATGCTCCACCACCTTGCGCGCCGGTGCATAGGCGTGGATCATGCCGTACTCACCCGCAAACGGGTAATCGCTGATAAGCGCCAAATGCTGCGGCGATCCCTCGACCTTCAGCAGCACCATATCCCCCTCGCGCACCTGCGCGGTGGCAATCGGGCACAGGTAGCCATCGAGTTTCTGTTTCAATAACCGCGTATCCGGCCGCGTGCCGTAAAGCGGCACCTCCAGCGTCAGCGCATCCTTGCCGTCGAATGTCACACCCGCTTCCTGCGCCGCCACAATCAGCAGGCCGAGGCAATCGAGCCCCTGCGCGCTGCGTCCTTGATGTGCGAACGGAACGCCCATAAAGCGCCGCGCGCACGCGATCACTTCGCATGCTGTCGTCATAAAGTTCTTTCAGATAAAAAGGGAATTATTCGCTACGTTCGGATTTTTCCGGACGGAAATTCGTGCGCATCGCCGGGCGGGCAAAAAGCGGCCGCTGGCCAAGGCTCTTCGCATACCACCACACAATCGCCGACATGGTTACAATAGCCATACCAAACACCCAGATGAACGCCGCCACACTGGCATTGCCCGATAGCCCGATAATCGTCGCCGAAGTAAAAATCGCCACCCCGATCAGGAACCCAAGCAACTGCCCAAGCAACGTCGACACCTGATGCACCTTCAGCGCCCGGTGTTCCCACTGGTGGCGGTGCGTCTGCTCACGCTCGAACATTTCAATAATGCGCGTCGCTGAACCTTTCAACACCGTGTCATAGGCTTCCAGAATCTCTGGCGAAGGCAGCCCCTCGGGCGACTTGCGGCCTTGCGGCTTATTGCCATAACGCTCACTCATGCCCGCGCTCCATGCTGGATTCAATGTCACTGTGAATGCGTTTCGCATCCCCACGGAATGCTTCCTCCGCCGAGCGGTACGGATAGCGGTAAAGCGGGCTTTCATGAATCCGCAGCCCTGCCGATAGCCCTTGCAAGATGGTAAAAATCCACATGGCCCCATCATGCGCGACACGCGCCGCAGTTGCAAGCCTGTTATCGCGCGCCCTCACCCGCTGCGCGTCGCCGTGGTTTCCAGCATCTTGTCCGTCCCCGGCACATGCGGTTCCCCACGAAAATTCACTGCATTCCCAAAGCGACCAATGCAGGTGTCAAACACCTTGTCGCACCCTGCAATCGCCGTAAATGTATCCCCCACCTCAATCGCATAAGCCATCGGCAGGAAAAGCCCGAACCGGCTACTGCTGAATTCGCGCACCTCCATGCTCAACCCGGCATTTGCTCCGCTGGTGAACGTCACCACCCCATAGGAAAAATACCCGTTCGGCTGCGTCTTGCTGCTATCGGAAAACGCATGCGCCGCTTCCACCGCCGTCACCGTGCCGCTCACCGTATAGCCCGCAAGCTCCACCGTGCAGCGTGCATCGCCCAGCCGCGCCCGGCAAGTGCTGGTGTAAACCTCGCCAATCGTCTGCTGCAACCGCGACGACAGCCCGCGCATCTCCGCCACAAACTGGCCTCCCTGCAACGTCACCTCGCCCAGCCACCCTGTTTTCAGGTGCAACTTGCCCATCGCCGGGTCGGCATAATTCACCATAAAAATCGACAACTCTGCATGGTCATACCGGCCGCTCAATATGTCGGATTCCAAAATCACCTCGGCGCTTAGCATCCCCGCGAATTCGAGGTTATCGACCGCCAGCCCGCTTTGCGATGTCACCGCGCTTGGGCTCATGCCGCTTGCCGCAGCATACACCTGCCCCTCCACCACCACATCACGGTCATGCTCGGTGAAATAATAGCTCACCCCATCCTTACGCGTGATGCTCCAGCAGGTTGCCAGCGTCGTCACCTCCTGCGCCAGGTGCGTCGCCAAATCATTCGGGATCGTTTGCATATCACACCCTCACTTCAATCAACGGAATATCCAGCCACGAGTGAATCCCATATGCTTCCAGCGTCGCGGATAATTTATCGGTGTCAAACCGCACCGGCACATCGAACTGGAAACTCGCCGTAATCGCCGCCGCCGCTGCGGGCGCCGCTGCAAACGTCACCACCCCCGTCGTCGTATCCACACTGATGCCCGTTGTCTGCAGCACCGCATTCTTATAAATCTGAATCGTGCCCGATACCGGCTTGGTCACCGTGCGCGTTTCCGTCACGCTGCCGCTGACATACCGCTTCACCAGTTGAAACTGCGTTAGCAGCCCGTTGCCCGTCCCAATCGCCTCCGTGCTTGCCTGATAGTCCGTCCAATCCTTGAAGCGAAAGCCGTAAGCCCGCCCCTTACGCGCCCGGAAAAATGCAATCAGCGTGTCGAGCTGCGCCTTTGTCTTCACCCCGTGCGCCACATTATAGCGGGCCCGCGCCTGCTCCCAGTTGATATTGCGCTGCTCATAGCCGCTCTGGCTCGCCACAATATCCGTCGCATATTCCGGCCCGCCCGACGATCCATAACTGATATCCGGCGGGAACTGCGTTTCCACAAAACCCATAATCCTAACCCTTCAACGTTGAAAAAACAGCACCGCCACCCACGCAAAAGCGGGGGTGGTCCATCACTCAAAAAATAGGGAAAAATTAATTAAACCGAAGCAGCGCCAACATTCTGCGCCGCAGCGGCACGACGGGCAACTTCATCCGCCGCATAGCTACTATCGTTCGCCGCCGCCATGCCGCTGCTCGCGCGGCGGGCCTGCTCACGCCCGGCAAAGGTCGTCGCCTGCGTACCCAACGCATATTGCGCCGAGCGGCTTTTCAGATTCGGCGCCCGCGCCATCAGCTCCTGCACCGGCAGCATATCGTTTGCCACCGCATAGGCCTCGGTCGTCGCTGCATTCGCCAGCGCACCGAACTCCGACATCACCTGCGTCTGCTCCGCGTCATTCATTTTGTGGAACGGTTTCTTATACCGATCAGCAATTTCCTTGGCAAAAAATTCATCCTGCGCCAGGCGAAGCGTGAAAATCATCTGCGGCGTCACCACCGTGCGCGGATCCACACCTTGCTCTTTCGCCGCTGCCAACTGGCTGCTGATCCCTTCCACCACTTCCTGCGCGCTGAGATGCTCCTTGGTCGTCCAGCTGGCAAGCAACCCACCGGCAGTCTGCGCCACAATCGTCTTACCCATATACGAAGCCTGCGCCAGCGCTTTGGCGCCCTTGGTCGCCGCCACCGCAACACCGCCCACTTCTTTCGCAACACCGCCGAACGGAACAAACGCTACCGCCGTGTTAATCATCGCCGAGGATTTATTTTCGCTGGCTTCCTCGCGCTTCACATCGCGCACCGCCGATGCCAGCACAGGATTGGTATTGGCCGCCTCAATGAGATGCTTGCCCCGAACCTTGCGCGGGTCCATGTCCAGCGTCGTCGCGATCTGGTCACGATACCAGTCGGCGCGCGCATTTAGCTCTTTCTTCGCCTTGAAATGGTTGCTCACCCGCTCGATGACATGCGTCACCCCCGCCGCAATCGGCGGCACAACACCCAGCACAAGCCCCGCCGCAAGCGTTGCCGCAAGCGTGATGCCTGTCAGCCAGCCGTTACCAGCGCGCGTGGGCTTTGCAGCATGCATTGTGTTCGGATTAGCCATGAGACTCCTTCACCCTCATCATACCATTTGGCATGGCGAGGAGTGTGAAGCTTTTATGACAATCCGTGGAAACCCTAGGCGATTGCCCGCTCACGGGCATGCATCATGCCCTTATGCTCACGCGCATCCGCCGTAATCCGGGTCGAGGGCACCTCCATCTTCGGCGCGCCGACCACCTCTACCGGCGTCGCCTTGGCCGAGTGCTGCGCTTTGGCAATAGCCGCCTGCGCTTCGTTCTTGGCGCTCACTTCAGCCAGAAATTGCGTAAACTGGGTGTCATTGCTCAGCAGCTGCACCATTTGCTTCACGCTCATCTTACGTTCCAGCATTTCGGTAGCCGACTGTGTCACCAATGCGTTACCCATCCCTTTATGCACCGACGCTGCAGGCATCGCCGCCACCAGCTGCTTCACCAGCCCCAGCTGCTGCGATGGATGCTCAAACTTCAACGTCCCCGCCTCATGCTGTTGCAGCCCTTTATAGGCCGCAAGCAGGGGGTTATCACTCACAAGCGCGCTCAGCGCCACCGGAAGCATTTGCGCCGTAATAACCGCGGCACCCACGCCACCCGGCGCAAGCCACATCATCCCATCGGCCACCTGGCCCACCGTTTCAAGCCCTGCCTTGGCAGTTGCCCAGCCGTTTTGCGACCGGTGCGCCATCTTCACGGCCTTCGCAAAATCGCTGTCTCTGCCCGCCTCACCGATATCGGCCAGAAGGTCATTAAACGCCGCTTTCGCCTGTTTGCTTTCACCACGGGCCCTCAGCCCCAGCGCCATCACGCCCGTGCCAACGCCCACCATCACCATGGCATTAAATACCGGAATACGCGTTGCCGCTTTTGCAAACACGCCCAGCATGGTTTTCGCACTCCCGCCTGCTTTTGCGAACATATCCATCGCCTGCGCCGATTTCATGGCTTTAGTCGCATGTTTCATTACCGCGTTCGCACGGTGCAGCGCTTCGCCGCTAAAGGCATTCGCCGCCACCTGCGTTTCCAGCGTGCTCACCAGCTTGCCCAGATGCTCCGCCTTTTGCGCACCCTGCAGCGCATTTGCCATCTGCAGCTGGCTCAACGCCGGTGCCAGCGCACCCGCCTCCACCAACGCAGGCTTCGTCCGCATCACAAAATGGCCGATGCGCTTAAAGAACCCGGCCCCTTCACGGGTCGCCGCCTCAGTTGCCGCCCCCAGAGCCTTTGCGTGGCGTCCGCCTGCTGCCGTTGCACGGCCTTGCACCACATCGCTTAAAAAGCCATGCAGCGCACCGCCCGCGCCCGTGTTTTGCGCGCCATCCAACGTTTTACCAACCGAAGCAAATAAATCGCCCGTCCGTTTCGCAGCCGCTGCATCGCGAGCGCTCGCCAACTGCTCAAACCGCGCCGCCTTGTTCTGCGCCGCCTCTGCCCAGCGTTCACCACGCGCGCCCATACCCGGCGCATGTTTGGCAACGGCCTTAAACCAATTCGCTGGCAAATGCATCAGATCGCCCAATGCCGTCGCGCGCAACGCCTCAACCGGCGCCGCAAACACCACCTTCATAAAACTGGCCGCCTTGTTCAGGCCCAAAAATCCTAATGCCCCGCCACCGAACATCCCGCCCAGCTCAATCATCGTCGGCGCCATCGCTATCGAGCTCACGCTTTGCAGCGTTGCAGCCCGTGCTTGATCTTTCGTTACGACCGCTGCCTGCGAGCTACGCTGCGCCTTACCAACCGCGTCTGCTGCGCCGCGCTCAGCCTCGCCTGCGCTGCCACCACCGCGCAGCTTCGCCATGAGCGCCTGCGTCTCTTGCTCCGCCTTCTGCGCGTTGTTAACAACGCGTCCGGCCGAAGCGGGATTGACTCCCGGTGCTGAAAATCCTTGATCCATAGCTTACAGAATAGCAAAAACCGCTGAATTCCAGTGTGAAGCTTTTGTGACAATCGGCGGCGGCAGCGCCCCCGGCAAACGGTTAGTCCACCGCCATTTCGGCATCCTGCGCACTCGTACGCCGGTGCTCCTCGCGCTTGGCATGCCCGCTTTTCGCAGTCTGATGCTCACGCTTGGCATGGTTGCCGCTTTTCGCCCGTGCCAGCGCCGCTTCGGCCATTTCAGCCGCACGTGCCTCGTCCTTATCGGCCGGCTCCTCCTTATCAGCCAGCGCGCTGTCGGTATTTTTCTGGTCCTTCACCAAACTGCGCCCGTTTTCGATCAGCGTGCCGAGATACGTCTTATCCCCCACCAGCTTGGGCACCACAAAGTCCGCGACGACATTTTCGATCCCATCCGCATGGGTCGGACTGCCAAGCAGCGCCTCAAACGCATCCAGCCCTCGATCGGCCAACATTTCCTCGCCTTTGCGCAGTTGGTCGATCTGCGCAGTGCCAAGCCCGCCCGCCTTCAGGTCTTCATCACTTTTTGCCGCTAGCGCGCTGACTTTATAGCGCAGCATCTGCTTATAACCCAGCTTCGCCCGGTGCAGCTGCACGCTCTTGATCGTCTGCTCGTCCTCGCCCGCCGCCTTCAGCACCCCATCGGGGAATGAGGCCGCGTAATCCAGTTTTTCCTCACCTTTCAGGCTTTGCAGCGATTCTTTGACATTCGGCAGGTCGAAATTGCGACCACTCAAATATTCCTTCGGGTCCACCGTATTCATCCGGTGCGATTTGCCCTCATAGCTTTCCAGCGTTGTCTTCACATCGGTCGCACTTGCCAGCCCGCGCCCGTAATTCTTGATAACCTTCTGTTCCCCCGCCAGCCGCACCAGCATCAGCGGGTTCAGTTTGCCGCCGCGCAGCGCTTCGGCAATCGGCTTCACCAGCGCATCCAAATCCTCATGCAGCGATTGCCGCAGCTCGCTGTAATTCGCATCAAGGTCGCACATCTCGCGCTGGTGCTGCTTGAAAATCTCCGCGACATATTTCTCCAGCGGCAGCTCCTGCCCGCGCTGGCCCGGCAGCTGGAAGCGGTTATCACCGCCCGGGTTATTCTGCAGCTGCTCGCTCAAACAGGAAATCATCTCCCATGCCGAGTAAGGCTGGCGCGACTTCTTCAAACGGTTCATTTTGGATTCCGTCACTTTTCCAAGCAACGTCGGCAACAGCATGTTTAAACCAAGCGCACCCATGCGGCCCGCTTCGTTATCATGCTTCTGGTGCAGGTCTTCGGCAACTTTCTTCTCAATCTCCGCATCCATTTCCAACCGGCGCTTTGCCGCGGCCGCAGCGCGCGCTTCGTTCTGTTCGGCGCCATAGTACCCACCGCGGTCATAGTGGCCGCCATGCCGTTCTTCATAGGCCCGGAGACGCTCGCGCATCTCGCCCGCTTCCTTCTCATGCATTTTAAGGAAAATCGCTTCACGGTGTTTCCCCGTCCACAGCGAGCGCACATTCATGCCCTGGCCCACGAAGTTGACCATGTTATTGCCCACCGCCGACAGCACCGTGCCACTATTAAGCGCCGACGCTTCCTTGCCCACCCGCTGGCGATGCGCCCAGATAACACTGTTATCCGTCGCTCTCACACTATTATACGTCCCGACAGAATGCTTGCCCATCAGGTCATCGAGCACCGGTGCCATGTGGCGCGCCACATCCGCCCGCGCGCGGTGCTGGCTTACCATGTCATTGCACAGCTTAACCGCCGAACCACCGACAAAAATGCCAAGGTTCACCCCAAGCGTCACCCCCGCCGCCGTGCGGTGGAGGGCAGTTTCCGAAAGCATTTTATCAGCAATTTTTATTTTCAGGCCCTGGTCGAACACTGTCTTGTAAAGTCTCGGTGACAGTGTGCGGGTAATTTCGCCGCTCATCCCTGCCCACAGGCCCTCGATCATCTTCACAACGCCCGAATCCATCTCGAACAGGCCAAACAGCTTGGCCGTGTTTTTGTCAGGATCGTCGCTGTATTGGTGCCGCTGCAGGTCGTTCACGCCTTGCTCGATGCTCCGCTGCAACGCCGCCTTCGCGTCGTCCTTGCCCAGGGCGTCGTCGCGGTCGGAATTCTGCGAATGATAACGGCTACTGCTCATAGGTTCTACATTCCTTCACCTTGCAGTATAAGCCAAGCAGCCCCCTCCATGTGTGACAGTTGTGTGAAAAATCACCCGCTAACCGGCCGCCATTGTCACACAATCTTCACACTTAGCCCCCCACCGTTTTGCTACTATCGGGGTGAGGGAATGTATATGAACGCAACTGCACCAGTCATGACACCAGAGAAACGCCGGGAGGAGGCTTTTAGCCGCTTGACCGACAAAGCGAAGGGCATCGCGCTCAAAACCGGCAAATCCTGGTTGTCGTCCTTTACTGGTGGACTCTCAGACGCTGGGGATTTCGTTGAAATTGCAGGCGACCTTGCGGGCGCCGAAAAGGGTGGCAAGGGCTTTTTTGAGTCAATCATGGAGTGGTTTAAGCCCCTTATTGACTGGTTTAAAAATCTTCTGGGCATGATCGATCACGATGCAACCCTGGCTGAAAAAACTGTGCCAGAGAAAATTTCTCAATCCACTGCCTTCAAAACCATGGCCACCAAACTGGGCCTGAAAGAAGAAGTCGGCACGGACATTCAAAAGATCATTTCTGAATCCGGGAAAAGCTATCTGAGCGACGGCATTCCAGCGTTCGACGAAGACGGCACACAAACCAACACCATAAACCATGTCGTAAAAACACATGAAGACATTGTGACCCATCTGGTCGGTGTACCGAAAAAGAGCGTCGGCCGCCTCGCTCAGCAATACCCCGACATGCCCCCACAAAAACGCGAAGAACTCGCCGAACAGATCGCTAGCTACGTCACCGGCCTGCCCCCACAGCCCGCTGATGGCTACGATCTCGCCCAACTCATCCGCAAAAATGCCAAAGGCGAATACATCAATATCTCCGGCGGATTAGCCGGCACCTTGCTCACCACGCAAGCCAAGGCAAAAGGCCCGAATCATCCGAAAGATGCACTGCAAGAGAGTGATATCCCACTCGTCTTCAAGGAAGAGACGCTCAATGCCGCAGTGGCGGCCATCAACGCCATCTCCAAGGTGGATCCCAAGGACGCCGCCAAAGCTGCTGCACCAGCAACTACACCGGTTGCTGGTGGGACAAACGTAGCACCCGGCACCCAACCCGTCGGCAACACCGGCATTCCCGCCGCGCCGCCCGCACCAAAAGCGAAAGGCTGATAAATGGCAATCAGCCCCAAACCCACTGATCCCACTCCCAACGGCACTTTCGCCGAGGGCATCAATTTTGATACGGTCTATGAAAGCATCGCCAAAAAAGGCATCCAGCTCAGCGCCGAAGAAAAAGGGAAACTAAAAACAATCTGCCTCGAAGAACTCAAGGATAATGACGGCGGCGTGCTCAGCAGCCTTGGCATCACCAACATCATGCACGCCATCTTCGCCTTCGTCCAAAACCTGTTCAACGGCTCGGATGGCGTCGGCCTCAACAATATCGGCACCCATCTCGGCCAAACGGCAACAAAAACGCGCGAGCTAAACAAGCTGCGCCAGCTCGACACTGCCGCCCAACGAATCGACATCCGCCTGCGCAACGCCGGCGGCAATCTCGCCGCCGCCGCCAGCCTGGTATCCGGCCAAACACTCGCCAGCGATCCCACGCCCTACGACGTCACCGCTGCCAACTCCATCATCTACAGTCAGCTTCGCGCCCGCATCGACCTTCCCGCGAACGCCACTTCCAGCCTCAATCCCGGGTCGCATTATGCCGAATTCGTACCGCCGCTTCCCACACCTAACAAGAGCCCATTGACGGCACGCGGCCTGTCAGCGTAGACTACCCGCCATGCGCACCAATTATAAATTCCACGCGATGGCCATTTCGACACTCTGCGTCGTCATCACCGTCCTGTATTTCCTGATCGGCCCCAAACCCGAAGTCCCGGCAGACCAACAGCCGGTCGGTAGCCGCTATATCACCATCTACAGCGCGACCTGGGGCGAAAATTGCAACGAAGCCATCCAGCAAACTCTTGCCGCGCGCACCCATATCCCCCTCAATAAGGATAAAGATAAGGATGCAGACGGCAATCCTATCGAACATGAGAAACTGCAGAAAGTACTCCCCAACAATGCCCTCTCCGCCATGAGCGCCTTGTGCAACGGTAAGCTCTCCTGCAACATGCGCGTCGATAGCGAAACCATCGGCTTTGATCCCATGATGAGCTGCTTCAAAAAATTACAAGTCAGCTACCGCTGCTACAGCTACGACCGTCTCATCAGCCAGAGCCTGAATGATGGCGATACCCTCGCCATGAACTGCGCCCCAGACGCTGTAGCACCCCCTGCTAATCCGCAATAGATACATCCTCACCGCCGCTGCCCTTGGCGTTTGCGTCGGCATCGGCGGCGCATTAATGTTCATCGCCCGCCCATCACCACCCATTATCGTCGTCGCCCCGGTTGCAGAACCAGTCACGCCCGCTGCCCCACCGGCAGCACCCATCGCGGATCCAAACGATTCATCCACCCAGATCCTCGAACTCTTCAACCCATCCGACCAATATCTCACCAACCAGCTCAGCGACACCGTCATCACCCAGCAGATCGAGCAAATCTTCACCCTTAGTTTCGTGCTGACGAAATGCCACCGCATCACCGCTGATGATTACCGCGACAGTTTCCGCGCCCTCATCGTCTATGCCCAGCAAATGAAACTCGCGCCCGATGGCGTTAGCGCCGAAGCCCGCGTCCGCAAAATCGCTGAATCCGCCGGTGCGAGCTACGCGCTCGTCTACAGCCGCACCAACTGCGCGGATCCCGACCTGCCCATCCGCGCCCAGCAATTACTGAAATGGCAAACCGCCATCTTAGACAATCACTAGCGCCCCGGTCGATTCCAACCGGCATTGCAGCCGCTTTACATTCCCGGCCTCCATCGTCTCGCGGTAAAGCGTTACCACCGCCGTAAACAGCAGCGTTTCCGCCGTGTTCATCTCTAATTTGAAATTGCCGCTGGCCCCGCTCAGCATCAGGCTGCGCAGCCGCAGCGGCGCCGCATCATCGGTCGCCAGCCCATCGCACTCGATCACCGCGTGCCGCGCGGTGGTGCCCGTGCTCACCTGCCATGCATCCGCCGCAATCGCGGTCGCCACCGCATTGCGCTGGCTGATTTCGCAGCGCGTCACCATCGCGCCTTTCAGCGTCGCAAAGCCCTCGCTCATCAGCCCATCACCCACCAGCAGGCTCAGCCCATCCGCGCCAATCATCGCCATATCAATTCTCCGTCACCGTTGCAGTGATTGTCAGCGTGCCATGAATCCGCGTGCCCTGCTCGATCAGCGTGGTCTCCGCCTGCTCACACCGCAGCAGCACCAGCTGGTAACCACTCATCGTCAACGTGCCCAAATGCACCAGCGCAAATATCCGGTTCATAATCGCAAGCGCCGTCTTGCGGCCACCAACATCCGTCCACACATCCAGCCCCAGCCGGCATTGGGCCACACTCACCCCGTCCGCCGCCACCACATTCTGCAGCCCGTCGCCAATCACCACATAGGGCAACGCCGCTCCCTGCGGCACCGTGTCATACACCCCGCCGACCATGCCCATCAGCACGCCATCCGCATGCAGCTTGCCATACAGCGCCCGCTGCACTTCCATCAACGCCAATCCGCTCATAAATTTTCCTCATAGGTTAGGATGCTCAACGCCTCGCCCGTCTCATGCAACGAGTGAATCACCAGCGTGCGCGATTTCCACACAACGCGCATGGATGCCTTGATGTCCGTGCGCAAACGCACCTTCACCCGATACCCTGCCCGCGCATTCAGCTGATCGCCAATCACCCGTTCGCTGTCGGACACATACACCGGCGTCACGTTCGCAAATACATTGGCCAGTTCCGACCAGCTGACCGTCTGCCCGCCATACCCGTCATCCACCCGCACCTGCTGCTGAATGCTGACCCGCTCGGTCAACTGCGATGCCAGCGTCATAGCGACACCCGGCGATACGGCTGATAACACGCCAGCGCCTGCGTCGGCAGCGGCACTGCGCCCTCCCGGTTTTCCATCATCGAGGCGATGTGGTGCAATATACCCTGCGTAATCTGCGCCGGCACCTCGCTCACCGTCGCCGCGCTCGATGCGCTGAAGCGCACTGTCAGATTTTCAATGCTCGGCGCGTTAGTGAACAGCACCGCATAGCCATCCACACTCAGCCGATAATTCGCTGCATTCATGGTCGAGCTTGCGCCCGCCTCATTCACCAGCGTCACACTCGTAATGCTTTGCGCCGGGCCAAACGGCAGACGAATCCGCACACCGCACGGGTTCGCCACCGTGTAATCCCACACCTGCGGCAGCAGCGCCATGCGCAGGTAGGATTCAGCAAACTGCCGCGCCGTGACAATCGCCCGCGTAATCGCGTCGTCGTCGCCCGTATGTTCCACACGCAGAAATGTTTTTGCCTGGGCAAGCGTTACCGGCTCGCTCGCAGGCCCGCTCACAAGCCGCAGCTCGCAGGATGCGTCATCGCTCATAGGGTCTCCAGAAAAAAGGGGTGAATCGGGAATCAACGTCGCCCAGCCAAGGCGCACTAAAAGCGCCACATCCTCGCGCGACAACGGCCGCGCGCCATCAACGCACAGCACCGCGCCACCGCCCCACCAGCTGCGCGGGCGATAGAGATGACACGGCATATCAAAACGCTAAGGGGAGTTATTCGTGCTCGTTGGCGATCTTGCTCAGTTCAGCCGCCAGCCGGTTGGCATTACCGGGGTCGGGAATATCCAGCATGCCATCATGGTTGAAGCCGTAATCCTCTTCCATGCGCGCGCGGATGTCCGCAGTCGGCTCGCCCACGCCCGCCTCGATGATGACGCCATGCTCCTCAGGATAAAACAAGCCCTGCTGCTGCGCTTCCATGAAGGCCTGCAGCTTGTCCGCCCGCACGCCCACATAGGCATAGATCCCTGCACCGTCCGGGTCTTCGCCACGCACCAGCAACACGCAGACTGTCTTTTCCGCGAGGATTTTTTCAGACCGGCTCAACTCGCTCACGGAATGCTCCTTATGAAGCCTCAACTTTACGGTTATCGCCCACCACCGTCAACAAAAACGCCGCGCCCGAAGGGTATAGACGCCTGTTTACGGGCCGTTGCCGACAAATATGCCATATTGCTTAGGTATAGGCGGGTGTGCCCGAAGGCACACCCGCCCTTCAACGCCGCCTTAACACGTGCCGGTGGGTGGGGCACAAACGACCGTGGGCGCGCTGAATGCCATGCCTTAAAGCAGCTTCAGCAGCTTGATAGCTTCGGTGTTGACCACTTCACCGCCCACCCGCTTGGTGGTGTAGAACTTCACAAACGGTTTCGCGGTAAACGGATCACGCAGGGTGCGGATGCCAATGCGATCCACCACCAGATAGGCGCGCTTAAAGTCCGCAATCGCTACCGAAAGCGAGCTTGCCGCCGGCACCGGCATGTCGGAGGCCAACGCCACCGGCACACCCAGCAACGTGTCCGGCGTGCCTGCCGACAGGCCCGGCTGCCAGAGATACTGGTTGGTGGTCGCCTCTTTCAATAAGCGCACCGCCTGCACGGTGGTGCGATGCATCAGGAACGTCGCGTGGCGCGCATAATCATCCTTCAGCGAGTAATACAGCTGCACCAGGCTATCGGCCGTCACCGTTGCCGAAGTGCCGGTTGTCACCTGCTGAATCTGCCCCCACGCCGTGCCCGCCGTATAGGTCAGGATGCCCTTCGGTTTGGTGGTGCCATCGCCGGTGATAAACGCGGTGGCCTCAAGGCGCGCCATTTTATCGGCCACCTTGCGGGCAATCCATTGCTCAATATCGATCGATGCATCATCGATCAGTTTCTGCGTCGCCTGCGGCTGCGCATACATCTCATACGTATCCACCGTATTGCGGCCAATGGTCGAGGATGTGGTTTCCGCCGAGCGCACCGTGGTCTCATCGCCCCACGCCGCATCCATATCGACCGTGTCCTCAATCAAATCCAGCGAGTCGGAGGAAATCGTCTCCACCGTCGCAAGCGAACGCATCGGCGAGGATTCATTGACAATCTGCACAATCAAATCCGCCAGCTGGTTAGGCACCAGGTAGCCACCGCTCGCATCCGTCCCCGCCGAAAGCGCCTTGGTCTGGATCTGCTCCAGACCCGATTCCGTGCCCTTGCGCAGGTAGGAATGAAACGCCGCCTTATACTCCGATTGGTCTTCGCCGCGATAGCCCAGCGAGCTCATCTCGCGGCCCGGACGCGCATGCGCCGTTTCCATGCGATCCATCCGGTGCTTATGCTGGTCCAGCGCATCGTTGATTTTTTTCAAATGGTCGGTGTGCAGCGGGTCGGCATACCCCTTACGCTCAATTTCGCTCAGGCGGTTTTCGTTCACCTGTTTAAATTGCTCCCAGGCACTGCCCAGCGCATACATACCGTCGGTCACTTCTTGAATTGTCATCGTATCATCCTCTAATTAAGTGAAAAAAGAACGATGCCGATCACGCCGTTTCCGTCGTCATCCACATCACGTAAAAATTAATAAAATTCTACCAAAGTTTAACTTGTGTTAACTTTTTGCCCGTGTTACCGTTTTTTCAAGTGAACGAACAACCTATCCCCAGCCAATCAAAACGGGGTGTTAACGAGTCGCTGAAAGATGTTGCCATCCCTGCATCGCTTCAGCATAGTTTAGGTCGGGATTGTCAGGCGCAACGCTTGGCTGTCTCATAAAAACAATAGCCCCTCACCGGGGCACAGCGCAGGCAAGTTTTTATGCAAGAGTTCTCCGTTGCTTTCAGTCGAGTGTCGCGCGCCGCGATTGCGGCCAATCCCGAATTAAAAAGCCACGTCATCGAGCTGCTCAACCGCGCCTATTTCAACCTGCACGGCACCTCCTTTGGCAGCGCCGACCCGTTATGGGTCAACGGCATCATCGCCGCCGGTCTCCAGCTCTGCCTCGATGAACGCGTCAGCGGCCTGAACCCGCGCGAACTCGTCCATCTGTTCGAAAACGTCATCCGCATCAGCGAAGAGCATCTGCGCGAGGCACGCCGCCACGCTGCCATGGCCAGCAACGTGTTTTACCTGAAAGAAACCTCGCTGGATGCCATCCTGCTCGACACGCAGGAAGCGGGTTACCACCCCGCCGCCCCCACCATCATGGGCCGCAACGCCGCTCACACCGGCCGGGTAGAACTGCCAAAACCCGGCGATCCCATCGCGTAAAGCAAGGCAATCCCGGCACGGTCGAGCACACTCGCCAAGTGCGCCATCGGGTCACCCTCGGCAGATTTCACCACCGTCACCAGCGCCGCCTCATTCGCCGGCATCGTCACCAGGCTGATCTCCCACAGCTCGACTTCCAGCAACGCCCGCACGCCCGTATCAATGTTGCGCTTCGCACGCTTCACGCTGTAGCCAATGCTTAAGCCCCGAATCACGCCAGATTTCAGCAGCGCATATGCTTCACGCGCCCGCGCCACCTCCATCAGCAGCTTGCCTTTCACATACAGCCCGCGCGTGTTCTCAAACAGCGTTTCGATCACCCCAATCGGGCTCTCCCACTGGTGTTGCCACAGCAACTGCACCGGCTGATTGCGGGTTTTCAGGCTCGCCCGAAACGCGCCCGGCTGCACCACATCGCGCTGGCTATCAACCACGTTAAACACGCTCGCATAGCCCTCAAATGTCCCGTCCTGCGCCAGTGATTTGACCTCGAACGCACAGGAAACCGTCTCCCGGCCCGCGTGATATGCCTTATTTTCCATCGCTGATCCCCAACAGTTTGCGTTTCTCATCCGCGCTCAGGAAATCCGCCTTGCTGATGCGCTCCCAATACGCATCCCGTTTCTCCGCCAGCACCGGGATCGCATCCTGGTCGAGGCTCAGCGTCAGCGCCGTATCGAACATCGGCACCAGCCAGTTATTCAGCGCATCCGTCACGCTTTGCAGCAGCGGCACAATCGTCTGCTCCCACAGCGCCAGCCGCGCTTCCTTCAGGTTGGCGTAGGTATTATCCCCCGTAATCCCCAGCAATTGCGGCGGCACGCCAAACGCCAGCGCCACATCCCGCGCACTCGAATTCTTGATCTCGATAAAATCCATATCCTTGGGCGAAAGGCTCATTTCCTTCCATTCGAGCCCGCCTTCCAGCAGCAGCGGCCGCCCGGCATTCAGCGCGCCGGAAAACTGGTCATCCAGCTGCGTTTTCAACCGCGTATACTGGCTCTCGCTCAGCGCGCCCGGTTGCCCGTCACCCGCCTTCACCATCAGCGCCCCCGAAGGCCGCGCCCCATTTTGCAGCAGCGCCTGGTTCCACGCCCCACACTGGTTATGCTGGTCGATGCTATAGGCCGCAGCCTCCATCGGCGACAGCCCATACCAATCATCCAGCGGGTGAAATGTCTTCACATGCAGAATCCGCGACTGGCCGGTAATCGCATCCACCGGCACATCCACCGAACGCGTATCGATCGTATACCGATACGCCTTGGGAATCCCCCCCTGACCGGGGATAATCGCAATCCGGTCCGGCCGCAACACATGCAGCTCCAGCGGCGGCGCACCCTTCGGCCCAATCGCATGCAGATACGCATTGCCCGCAATCTGGCGATGCGCATACAGCGCCTCGCATAATTCACTGCCGCCCTGCAGCGGGTTGGGCGTCGCCAGCAGCGTCAGCAGCGGGTGGCCCTCCAGCACGCGGCTGCCGCGCGCCCGGCGTTCACTCAATTTCCACGGCACGGATGCCGCCGCCGTCGCAATCATCGACACCGCGCGATGGGCGATCACATTGCGGCGATAGCCCTCATCGGCAAATTTCGTCATGTCGCGCCGCATCCATACCGGCTGGCTGGAGGGGATCATGAACGACGTCGTCGCCGGATAGGTTTTTTCTTCAACGACAGGCCCGCGCAAACGACGCTGCGCCAGCCACGGTATCATGCGTGCCATAGGTTCTATCCATGTTGGTGGGGAAAACATGCCGCCATTATCACTACACATGCCCCACCCCCCACCGTCATCCTGCGGCTCGACCGCAGGATCTCAGGCAACGCCCGCAAGCCTCAGCGTGCTGCCTGAGATCCTACGCGTAAAGCGTAGGATGACGGAGTAGGTAGGAACAGGATGCATGAAATAACGACAGACTGGGAAGCGAGCCCTGCTCACAGAAATCCCATTCTATATTTATAGGTTTAATCCTAATCCCAGATACCCGGAAGGGGGCGAGTGAAAAATAATTACACCTGCCGCTGCGGCACCGGCTCGCCCACCATGCCCTGCGTCTTCACATCCTCCACGCGGATGGATGAAAGCGGCACATGGCCCGCTTTATCCGCCATCACTTGCGGCGCGTCCATCTCCGCCGTTACCATCGCGGGCCCATTTGGCACAGATGCTTTTTCTACCTGATCGGATGCCTTGAACGACGAATACGCCGCCAGCAGCGCCGAGAAAATTCCCATGCCCCACTGCATAATTGGCGCCGCCATCTGCCGGCTTGGCTCATTGCCGCGCACGCCCAGCCAGCGGCCAAGCATCGCCCCCAACCCGCCAAACAGCGCCGCGCTGAACATCGCAAGCCCCACCCGCTCCCCATAACTGGGCGGCGTGGTCACATTCTCCACAGCGAGCTCTGACGGCTTTTCCATGCTTACAAAATACCACAGCCGCGTCGTGTGATAGTGTGAAGTTTTTGTGACAAAACAGTTAATTTTACAACCGCCTAACCCGCATTTCCCCAGCATTCTCGCGCGCTCGCCGCCAATTCAGGTACTGGCTCACCGCATCCACCTGATCGTCATGCGCGCCGTCGGGAAACGCAAAAAACTCCTGCTCAAATGCCGCCAGCCACGAGGCATGCATCGGCAGCGCCATTTTACCCGCTTCCAGCATCGGCGTCACCCGCATCAGCCGCGTCACCTTATCCACCGTTGGCATACAGCCAATCACCGGGATCTGCGTTTCCTGTCGCAAATCCTGCAGCAGCGATTGCCCGCTCGCCTTATCCTCGATCAGCACCGCCTCCGCCCCAAACCGCTCGGCATGGCGCATCACCATGCGCTTCAGCGCCGGATATTCCAGCCGCACCACCGTCATGTCCACCAGCCGATGCACCCCATCCACCAGCACAAACGTCGCGCAGGCGCTGGCATCATGCCCCGCCCCCGCCTTCACCCCCGTATCCCAGGATTGAATCACCCCCGCCGCCATCTCTGTCCCAAGCGCAAACCGCGGAAACCACGCCGGTTTCACCATGCTGCCCGCCAGGCTCACCGGCGCCTGCTGATATTGCGCGCTGAAATTGCTGCTGCCCACTTCCCGCTTGGTCTGCTCCAGCAGCGCCACATCCTCACGCGCCGCATGCAGCGCCTCCCCCGCCTCGCGCACATGCCTGAAATCACGGATCACCAGCGTCGTCTTCTGCGGCGCAATCGCCGGCAAACAGCAATGTTCCCAGCCGCCCTTATCCAGCAAATAGCCCGACAAATCCTCGCTATGCAGCCGCTGCATCACCACCACCACCGCTCCGCGCCGCTTATCATCCAGCCGCGTCACAAACGTGTGGTCGAACCATTCATTCACTGCGTCGCGCTGGTGGCGGTGGCCCGCCTGCAGCGGGTTGATCGGGTCATCCACAATCAGCACATTCCCGCCCTCGCCAATCGCCGCCCCACCCACCGATACCGCCAGCCGGTAGCCGCGCGCGGTCGTTGCGAACTTCTCCTTCTCGTTCTGGTCGGCGCTCAGCACCGTGCCCGCAAACAACCGCCGATACCACAGCGCCTGCATCACCGTGCGGCAATCGGTCGAGTGCTTGATCCCCAGCGACTGCGCGTAACTCGCCACCATGATCCGCTCGGTAGGCCGGTGCCCAAGCAGCCACGAGGGCCACGCCACCGAAACAATCGTCGATTTCAGCATCCGCGGCGGCAAGTTGATAATCAACCGCTTCACCTCGCCCGCCGCGCAGGCCGCGAGATATTCCGCAATCGCATCCATGTGCCAGTTATGAGCATAACGCGCCCCCGGCGCGATGGTCGCCAGCACCCGCCGCAAATAAAACGAAAAATGGGTGCGGCTGGCTGCGTCGAATTGGCCACGCAGATGGGCGCTCGTATCGTGTTTTGTCATTTTTGTCTTGAATCTCTTGTGTTTGGGTGGCGCGCTGGGTATGTTAACGAAGGTTCAGCATGCAAACGAGACAGGGTTAATGGACGAAAAACGTCGCACATTCGTGGATCAGATCATTGCCAAGAAAGGGCACCTGATCCATAAACTCAAAGCGAAGGATACAACCGGCCGCTGGGCCTATTATTTTGTGCTGGTCGAAGCCCCGCGTGAGGCTGCCTTCCTCAAATCCATCGAGGGTGACGGCACCATCGACCTCGAAGATTTCGGCAAAGTCGTCGCCTCCAGCTACGGTGAGGAACCCACTCAGGAAATCAGAGATTTCCTCAAGGAAAAATACGGGTTCGACGTTTAGTCTACCATTCCTACCCCATCCCCCGCCGCACCGGAAGGGCACCCGCGCGCAAATGCTGGAATTACCCGCCCAACCGTGCTATATTTGCTCATGGTCAGCACCGGTTCAGACTACAACTTCACCGCCGTGATCGACGACTTCTTCGCACTCAAACACGTGTCGGGCACCCATGGCGATGCGCTGAAAGCAATGGTGCGCGCCCGCGCCTCCACCCTGCTCGCCCATCCGGATGTGCGCTACATGCCCGCCTTCAAAATCCTCGACCTGCTGGCCGCGCTCGTCAACCTCGCCGCCGCCGTCGCGCAAGCCCCCCAGCTGCGCGCCAACGAGGCCCGCGCCCTACTGCGTGAAAGCCTGTCCGACACCGCGCCGCTGATCCATCACTTCATGCTGGAAGCCGCCCTCGAACGCGTGCGTTATGAGCCACTCATGCTCGCCACCCGCAGCGATGCCGCCAGCGAGCGCGAAACCCTGCTGCAGCTGCGCTGGGCCGCCATGCGCGCCGCCCATCAGGAAAAAGCCACCCTGCCCGATGCATGGATGGACAGCATCGATAGCGCCGTCGAGCGCGTGCTTGCCGCCCACACCTTCCGCCATTTCCGTCAGGGCCCATTGCTGCAATTCTTCGCTGAAATGCTCAGCCTTGGCCGCAAACTCCACCAGCAGCACGCCCCGCTCGACCAACTCACCGCCGCCCTCAGCGAACACGGCGCCCTGTGGAAGCGTTACGCCCTCAAAACCTCCCGCTTCACGGAGCACCCGCCGCTTCCGGCGCCCACCACCTACCCGCTCGTGCCCTCACACTCCATCCACTAACTCGCCCCACCATCCGCTAACCACGCGGTAAGCAGCGCCATTTCCTCGGCGCTGAGCGGCTGCGCGGCCGCCTTCGCACTTTCCCGCTCCGGTTGCGCCACCTCCCCCGGCAATGCCGCCAGGGCCTGCACCAGTTTCTGCAGGTTCACTACCATGCTCTGCTTGCTGCCAAAGAGCATTGCCCACTCTTCGCTCACCAGGAATTCCGGCTCCGCCATGCCCCGCTGCATGGCTTTCAGCATCATTTCAATCAACGTAGTGGCACGTTTGCTTGCCCGCGACACCAGGGGTGCCGCGCGTGGGGTTCGTTTCATGGGGTTCTCAGGAAATGGGTGAAGTTGGCGCCCTCAGGGCATTCCAGCGAAGTCTAGCCAGCCCCATCACCGCCGGGAAGTGATCGAAAGCAAAAAATTAGGGGTTGCTGGTTGCATTATTATCACTTAACACAACTTAAGATTGTTTTACTCTTCGACTAGCTTGTGAACTCATTACTAAATCCTTCTGTATCTAAACGATTATGCCGTTTTGGCCGTATCCACCAAAAACAACCTAAGGAGGTATTCCTATGACCACAACCCGTGGCACCACACAGCATGTTTCCACGAGTCACCTTTCCTACCATTCCCGAACATTGGGCTCCTTTGCCGATCACGAGCCGGGGCTTTGGCGCGCCGTCATCACCCAGGCCCTGATGGATGCCGCCAGCCGCTCCCGCAAATCCGAAGCACGCCGCTCCAAGCACGATGCCATCGCCTGGCTGCTCACCGATTCCCCCGATTTCGAGGCCGTCTGCGACAATGCCGGGTTCGACCCCGGCTATGTCCGCCGCCGCGCCCGCGAGGCCCTCGCCCGCGGCTGCGAATGGCGGCTACCCTCCGGTCAGGGCTGGCGCACGCAGGCGCGCAAAATATCCATCCAGTCACTTGAAATTCAATAGTAAAGGGTCGCTCATGGCTTTCTCCACACAACGCGGCCGCCCGCGCAAATCCCCCCTGCCATCACCGCTGGATGCCGGCACGCCCGAGCTCCGGCTCAAGCACGCGCTGGGCATCACCGCCGAGCCCATCGACATCTGTCTTGAAAAGCAATTGATTAGCCAAGAACAACATCGCAGCGGCCTGCATCTGCGCTGGCTCTACACCTTGCGTTACGGTGCGCCCAGCATCACCACCCATTATGCCGACAAACATAGCACCAGCACTGTCACCGCGGAAGACCCCAACTGGCGGGCCATGCGCGAGCGCGAATATACCGAAGCCGTCGGCCTGCTTACCCGCGAGGGCCGCTACGAATGCGTCATGCGCCTGTGTATTTTCAACGAACCGCCTGTTTTTCTAAGCCAATCGCTGCGAAGCCGGGCCTGGCAGCAGGCGCCCCTCGCCCATCAGCTCGCCCAGTCGCACCACCATGTCCGGCAGGGGCTGGAAATCCTCACTCGCCACTGGCAACGTGCGCGGCATTAGTGTTATCTACCCGCCACATTGCGGGCATTTATGTGACAAATCCATGACAAACTCACCCCCACCCGCGAATTACTTTGCGAAGAGACCGGTTTTTTGATAAGAGTTAGTACAGCTGGATGACCAGCGTAACCTAAGTGATTAGTAGAGCAGGCAACCGCCACAGTACTCAGCTAGGCACTAATTCTTTATAAGGAGTCTTGATTATGACGAAATTTACCAAATCCTTCATGCAGAACGAATCCGGCGCAACCGCTATCGAGTACGGCCTGATCGCCGCCCTCATCTCGATTGCTGCCGTTGTTGCAATCTCGCTCGTCGGCACCCGTCTGAGCCGTACGTTCAACCGCGTAGCAACGAACCTCCGCTAGGTTAGGTTCTCTTTAAGTTTCGTAATATATACGAAAATTAAAGGTTGATTTAGGATGGTCTGCAGTGTCATGCTGCAGGCCATTCTTTTTGGTGGGGACTACCGTGAAAAAATTTCTAATGAGTCAGGATGGCGCCACCTCGATCGAATATGCTGTGATCGCTGCATGCATATTCCTGGCTATCGTGCTTGCAGTCAGCCTTCTGGGCGGCGGCACAAAAACGCTCTGGGAAAATAGAGTCGCCAAGCCCGTCACCGAAAGCATGTAATCAGCCACGCCGCGCTGCGGGCTTTGCCGTGCGCCAACCTTCCCTATTTCGCGATCCGCAACTGCTGGATCGCCAGCTCGATCTGCCGCTGAAGCTCCTGCGGCGAAGCGGGCAAGGTCTGTAACATCTGCTGCGATTGCGGCGTGTTACTGCCAGACAAAACCCCAAGCGACTGCTTCGCCTGCGTCAGGTAGGCTTCCGCCAATTGCGGGTCTTGCGAAACACCCTGCCCGCCTTGTGCATACATACTGCCCAGCGTCAGTTGCGATAAAAGCCCAAACCCGCCCGGTGCCGCCGCACCGCGCTGCAACCATGGCATCGCCTGCCCAGTGGTGCTGGAATCGTTCATGTAAAGCTTGCCGATGGCAAAACTATCCACCGCCTGTTGGAACTGCTCTTCCACCCGCGCCCCGGTCGAATAGCCCGGCCCACGATGCATGAATTTCGCCAACTGGCTCTCAGGGCTTACCATCGATGCAATATTATCCTGAAGCCGAGCGCCCATCCCACTCAATTGCCCCATCTGCGAATCCCCGCCGAACAGACCCGCGAACCGTTGCATCTGCCCATCCAACGCCTGCCCGACATGGCTCAACGCCTCAATACCCTTGGCAAGCCCCCCACAAACAGGGTTGGCCACCGGCATATTCATCTTCGCCACCGCCATATAGCACTGGTCGTCAAGGTTCTGCACCCGCACCCACAGCCACGTCCCTGCGCCACTGAAATAAAGAAGGCCCACGACCAGTAAAATAGCCACCAACCCACCACGCGACGCTGCAAAAACCATAGGATGCCCTCTTTATGTTCATCTACTATGCCATAGTGCCCGCCTCTGGCCAATCAATTACCAACCTATGCGATTTTCTGCAATAAAAACCACCGCAAAAAATATTCAATTTAACAATTAATTACAATAATTTAAACTTGTCACAAAAGCTTCACACATTCCGCCTTGCAGAATTGCTAAAATTCTAGTAATTAATATATATTAACTAATAATAACGCCAACCTATTCACGGCAGCAAAATAAAAGGAACAAGCTCATGGCCATCATTAATAACACCAATAAGCTCAGCTACTCGGCAACGACCCCGGCAGAAGTCATCCTGCCCCTGCCGACAGAGCCGACCAGCGGCTATGCCGTGATTAATGGCACCACCGCGGCAGAAAGCATCTACATCACCCCCGCCAGCACCCTTGTGCACGCCAACGGCGGCAACGACACCGTCTACGGCAACATCGGCAACGACTACATCGCCCTTGGCGCCACCGGCAACGGCACCATCTACGCCTGGAGCGGTAACGACACCGTCAGCGGCAATGTCGGCAACGACCTCATCGCCGGCGACGCCGGGAATGACGTGATCTACAGCAACGCTGGCAACGACACCGTCTTTGGCGGCATCGGCGTGGATTACATCGTCGCAGGCGCCGGCAACGATATCGTCAGCGGCGACGAAGGCAACGACACCCTCTTCGGCCAGGACGGCAACGACAGCATCTACGGCGTCACCGGCAACGACCTCATCTACGGCGGCGCAGGCGTCAACCTGATCTATGGTGGCGACGACAACGACACCATCATCGCTGGCAACGCAGGCGACTTCATCAGCGGTGATCTCGGCAACGACATCATCTATGGCGGCACCGGCAACGACGGCATCTACGGCGGCAGCGGCGACGATGTGATCATCGGCAATGGCGGCAACGACATCATCGGCGGCGACGCCGGTAACGACGACATCTACGGCGGCGCCGGCAACGACGCCGTCTATGGCGGCGAAGGCCGCGATGTGATCCGCGGCTACGGCGGCTTCGATGCGCTTTACGGCGGCGCTGGTAACGATATCATCAGCGGCGGCCAGGTATCGAGCGTGCTCAACGGCGGCACCGGCGACGATATTATCTACGGCGGTAACGGCTGGAACGTGCTGATCGGCGACACCGGCAACGACATCATCCGCGCGGGTAGCGGTAACGACACCATCTACGGCGATGCGGGCGACGATAAACTCTATGGCGGCGCTGGCGACGACACCATCTTCGGCGGCGAACTCAACAGCTCGATCGCCGGCAACGACAGCATCTATGGCGGCGCAGGCAACGATCACCTCGTCGGTGACTGGCATAACGACAATATGTATGGCGGTGCTGGCAACGACACGATGTACGGCGAGGAAGACCTCGACCTGATCTACGGCGGCGCCGGCGACGATGACCTCTATGCCGGCGACAGCGCCGACACCGTCTACGGCGGCAGCGGCAACGACCTCGTCCACGGCGAGCAAGGCACCGATCTGATCTACGGCGGCAGCGGCTGTGAGACCATCTATGCCGGTGATGAAAACGACACCGTCTACGGTGGCAGCGAGGGCGACACCGTCTTTGGCGATAACCAGAACGATCGGATCTACGGCGGCACCGGCGACGACTTCCTCTACGGTGGTAACGGTGAAGACCGTATCCTTGGCGACGCTGGTGACGATTGCATCCACGGTGATGGCAACAAAGACATTGCCTACGGTGGCGCAGGCAACGACTTCCTTTACGGCGAAGATGGCAACGACATCCTCATCGGTGACGATGGCAGCGATACCATCCGCGGCGGTGCCGATAATGACTATCTCACCGGCGGCGCAGGCACCGATTATTTCGTCTTCACCAACACCGCTGCCACCCTTGGCTCGGCCACGGATATCGTCTTCGGTAACGACATCATCACCGATTTCCATATCGGCGAAGATCGTATCGCTTTCGAAGGCGGCACTTCTGGTGCGCTCGCCTACTGGACAGACATCACCGCACACCTGAGCGATAATGCGCAGGGCAATGCGGTGATTACCTTCAACGACCATACCTCGGTCACCCTGGTCGGCATCCATGCCAACCAGCTCAGCGTGAGCGACTTCATGGTCAGCTAATTACCTTAACTACACTCCATACGAAAGAACCCCCGGGATTCACTGCCCGGGGGTTTTTCGTTTCTGGGGCAAACGGCAGATAGGATTGCTTTCGTCCAACCACCTGCTATAGCCCTTGGTACCCCCCATCCCTTGCCGATCGGAATCGCCCATGCTCATCACGCAAAAACTCATCATCGGCAAAGAAGAATGGTGCGCCCTGCCGGAGCTGCACCTGCCCGCCGTCAAAGCCCGCATCGATTCGGGCGCACGCACCAGCGCGCTGCATGCGGAGAATATCCATATCTACACCTCGCGCGGCGAAAAATGGGTGCGGTTCGACATTAACCCCATCCAGAAAGACCGCAAAATCACCGTCCAGTGCCGCGCCCCGCTGGTCGATGAGCGCGACGTCAAATCCTCCTCCGGCCACACCGAGCGCCGCGCCGTAATCGAGACCTCGGTGCGCATCGGCACCGTCGTCCAGACCATCCAGCTCACCCTCACCAACCGCGACGCGCTGGGCTACCGCATGCTGCTTGGCCGCGAAGCGATGCAGGGCCGCATGCTGATCGACCCGGAAAAATCCTTCACCCAGGGCATGCTATCAGATATCGAAGCCCGCCATTTCTACCGCGAGGATATCGCCACCGAAAATGGCGGCCTGCGCATCGCCGTGCTCGCCTCCGACCGCGAGCTGTATTCCAACAAACGCATCATGGATGCCGGGCGCGAGCGCGGCCACACCATGCGTTTCATCAACATCCAGCATTGCTACATGAACGTCAGCATGGATGATCCCGAAATCCATTACCGCGGCGGCGAAATCCTCAGCCAGTTCGATGCCGTGATCCCGCGCATCCGCCCGGCCATCACCTTCTATGGCTGCGCTGTGCTGCGCCAGTTCGAGATCAGCAACGCCTATTGCCTCAACGGCGCCGTCGGCATCACCCGCAGCCGCGACAAGCTGCGCACGCTGCAAATGCTCGCCCAGAAATCCATCCCCATGCCCGTCACCTCCTTCGCCCATTCGCCGCAGGAAACATCGGAGCTTATTAAAATGGTCGGCGGCGCGCCGGTCGTCGTTAAACTGCTCGAAGGCACGCAAGGGGTCGGCGTCGTTCTTGCCGAAACCACCAACGCCGCCGAATCGCTTATCAACGCCTTCAAATCCCTGAAAGCCAACATCCTCGTTCAGGAATTCGTCAAGGAAGCCGATGGCAAAGATATCCGCTGTTTCGTGATCGACGATAAGGTCGTCGCCTCCATGCAGCGCATCGCGCCGGTGGGTGATTTCCGCGCCAACATCCATCGCGGCGGTGCGGCAACCGAAGTGAAAATCACCGCCGAGGAACGCAAGATCGCCATCCAGTCCGCCAAAATCGTGGGCCTCAAAGTGGCGGGGGTCGATATCATTCGCTCCGCCTCCGGCCCCAAAGTGCTCGAAATCAACTCCTCCCCCGGCCTTGAGGGCATCGAATCCACCACCGGCGAAGACATCGCGGGCATGATGATCCAGTGCATCGAGCGCGCCGTCGCCAAAAAGAAGGAAAAAGCGGAGTAATCTTCACAGAACTGTCATACACGCCGCCGCCCGAACCGCTAAACTAAGGGCATGGAACAAGACCCCCGCATTACCCCGCCCGAACCGCCCAAGCGGCCCAGTCTCTTCGGCGAAAGCACTCCTGACGCCATAGTAAGATCGGTCGGTATTTCCCTGCTGGTAGATGGCGTACTTGCCATCTTCCACAAGAGTTTCAATGCCGTTCAAATAGCTAAAAATGCGGCCTTTTTCGGTGCTATCGGCGCTGGCCTGCACCTGTTGTTCCGCAAACCTGCCGCAGCACAACCACCCGTCCCGCCGCATATGCCGCCACCGGCGGCCCCACCGCCCGCATTCCCCCAACATCTCGCCCTCGCCAACGTGCCGCAAATCCTCGATCTGCTCGTGGCGCAAGGCAGCCTCACCGCGCCCCAACAGGCGCAGGTGCTCGGTGAAATCAAAACCGGCCGCACGGGTTTTGCCGGTGAAATCGCCATTGCCGATGGCTTCATCACCCGCGACATCCTCGATGCGGCCCTGCTCACGCAAGCCGCCCTCAAAACCGAAGCCGCCGTTGCCGACATCACCACCATCATCAACCTGCAGCCAGGCACACTCATCGCCGTGCCCGCATGGCTGCGCGCCAACTGGGGCAATAACGGCGTCAACCCCGCCGCCAGCAGCCCCTCCCGGGCGGATGGCGCCGCTGCCGCCGCCAACATCGCCCAGAACCTCGTCATGATCGCCGCCAGCACGCCCGATAAAACCGCGCTACCGGGCCTCCAGCAAGGCATCGTCGCCGCCGCCAACCTTGCCCGCGGCATCGCCAATGGCAACTCCGCGCAAGTACCCCTCGCCAAAATGGCCGCAACCTGGCGCCAAACCATGAACACCGCGCTGATGCAGGTGCAAACCCTCCCCAACCGCCCGCTCGACAGCAACGGCCAACCGATCGATATCACCAGCTTCATCAGCGCCCGCAACGCCGAAATCACCACCGCCGTCGTCCAAACCCTGCAAGCCCCACCACCGGGCAAAGGCGCCGGGCGTTAAGCCTGCCCCATTATTCATCGAACATCCCCCTCCTGTCACCCCGTCGCATGACGGGGTCCATCTGTACCCTCTCCATTGTCATCCTGAGGTTGGCTTCGCCTCTCTTCGCTTCGCTACGAGTGTCTCAGGATCCATCGCGCGTATGCGCCAGCAATAACTACCAGTGGTGAAGCGGGACCCCGGCGTAAAGCCGGGGTGACAGTGGAGGAAAACAATGGGGAAAGGGTATACGCGATGGATGCCAGCCTGCACTGACATGACCATTTGAGGCATCATCAAAAAACCGCCCTAATAAATAACGCATGTGAAACTCATGCGCGCCCACGCTTTACGGTTTGCACCGCGCTCGTATCGCGCTATGGTGCCCGCCTGATTCAACCTTTCCAAGGAGTTACCCATGCGCCTTTCTACCCTCGCCGCTGCCGGCCTGCTCGCCCTCAGCCTCGCCGCCCCCGCCGTCGCCGCATCGCTGGATGACGCCGCCTACGACAAAAATAACAGCCCCGTGATCGACACGCGCGGCAATTGCGTCCGCACCATCTGGCAGGATAAAAACGATCCGTGCGCTCCCCCAGCACCAAAACCTGTCGCCGTCGCAGCTCCCCGCCCGGCCCCAGTCGTGGTCGCCCCTGTTCCCGTCATCTCGACCGAACAGCGCACCATCTATTTCGAGTTCAACAAAGCCGGGCTGACCGCTGAGTCGACCGCGAAGCTGGATCAATTGGCCACCGTCATCAACGATTCCACCGCCATTACCAACGTCACCATCCATGGCTACACCGACCAGATCGGCACCGCGTCATATAACGACGCGCTGGCCACCAAGCGTTCGCTTGCTGTCAAATCCTACCTCGACAGCAAATCGCGCCTGAAAGCCGATAACGGCGACATCCGCGGCCTGGGCAAATCCGCTCCGGAAGCCGCTTGCTCCGCCATCAAAAAGCGCGCCGACAAAATCAGCTGCATGGCCAAAGAGCGCCGCGTAGAAGTCGAGTTCAACGCACAGAAATAGTGCTGCGCATAGCATTCACTAAAAACGAAAAGGGCACCCGGTGGGTGCCCTTTTTTTATGCGCTATATCGCAATCAATCTAGGAAACTGCCGTCTCCGCCTGCCGCTCCGGCATCGCCCGCTGCAAATTGGTTGCCTGAGAGACCGTGGTCGCAGGCGCTGCTAGCAGCAGCACATCATCCGCATCGACCCGCTCGCCGCCATGCTTGCCTGCCGCATCGCGATGATGCGCCTTGCGGGCAGCTTTTGCTTCCTTCCCTTTAAGGGCAGCCTCTGCGCGCGCTTCCTGATGGTCGATAACGACGCCATCTTTTTTCTCCGCACCGCCGATAAAGTAAGAGATCGTATTGGAGAGCTGGAACAACCCCTGCCCACCGGTATAGTAGTGCGCTTGCGGGTCATTCTTTTCATACCGGCTGCTGATGCTTTTTGGCAGAAAAATCATCCGCAACCACTGAATGCCACCCCAGCGTTCCCACCCCTGGTCGCTGCCGACGGAAAACAGAAGGTTCGTCGCAGCAGTGGCCGTAATTAATCCGCCCATACTATGGGCGGTGTTCTTCACATATTTGAGATTGCTGGCCGCTTGCCCGAGTGCTTTGTCCTGCATCCCAATATTGCGAAACCCGCTCAGGAACGAACACACACCGGTGACAAACATCCCAAGCCCGGTAAACTGGCGCCTGTATTTACTAATTTCATCCATTCCATCATCGTGCTTGGCACCAAACAGCTTACGAACCGCCGCCACCGGAGCCGCCACCGGGAACGTAACCGCCTCGGTAAGCGTCGTACCAATATAGCGCAATGGCTGCGTGTGCCACATCACCGTGCGCCGCTCCAGATCCGCCTCTTTATCCTTTGAATCGGGCAACAGCATGGCCACCGTCATCGAAACAAGGCCAAAGAAGGTAGAGCGCGCTTGCCAGCGATTCACCAGGCGCTTGCCACCCACAGAGTCCAGCTTCGTTGCGACATCCAGATTGGTGAAGCTCTTAACCGTGTCCTTGTAGAACTTGGGTGTCAGCAAGTCCTTTGGTTTTAAGTTAAAAGCAGCATTCTCAAAAACGGATTTAAAGATGCGTTTGGGTGGCTCGACAAGATAATCGATGGCTTTCAGCGGGCGATCATTCGGCAGTAACAACGTATTGTTCGCCTTGAACATCGAGAATTCACCTGCCACCTGCATAAAGGCGACAAGTTGTGAGGATCTGTTCGCCCCCCAATCCGGCACAGCCTCAATCGCCCGCTTACGGCCCCGGCGACCAACATCGCGTACCGAATGAATGAGGTTCGATAGCGGCCCCGGTAGGGCAACACCAAACCAGCGCACTGGCTCGCGTGCCTGCGTCTGTTGGGTGTTTTGATCCGCCGTCGCGTCCACAGCCTTCGGCTCAGGCAATGCTACCTGTTGGTTCTCCGGCATGTCAGTCTGTAAATTCATAGACATTCATCCTGCCAGAACATTGTGACAACCATGTGACAAAACCCCAAAATAACGTCAGTTTTTCAACTTTTTTAACGTTCGCCACCCCTCTATGCGATGCCCCGGCGCTTGTGTGTGACGGTTTGATGAAGATGTAGGCCTTACCAATAATTTAGACAGCATATGTTGTAGGTTTCAGTGGGGTGTGCTTAACCTCTCACCATGAGCACCCAGCCAGCAGCCAGCCCCATGCGCATCCTCGTCGTCGAGGACGATGCGGAGGTGAACCACTACATTACCAAATCCCTGCGCGAGCAAGGCCACACGGTCGATGCCGCCGTCGATGGAAGAACAGGCCTCACCCTCGCCACCGACAATAGCTATGACGTGCTGCTGCTCGACCGCATGCTGCCCGCGCTCGATGGGCTGACCCTGCTGAAAACCCTGCGTGCCGCGGGCAATGCCACCCCCGCCCTCATCCTCAGCGCGCTGGGCGATGTGGATGACCGCGTCGAAGGCCTCAAATCCGGCGGCGACGACTACCTCGTCAAACCCTTCGCCTTCATCGAACTGATGGCCCGGCTCGAAGTGATCGCCCGCCGCGGCCAACCCACCAACCACAGCGAAATCGTGCTCCAAAGCAACGGCATCACGGTCGATCTGCTCTCGCGCAAAGTCACCCGCGATGGCGAGACCATCCTGCTGCAAGCCCGCGAGTTCCGCCTGCTGGAGTTCCTGCTGCGCCACAAAAACAAGGTCGTCACCCGCGCCATGCTGCTTGAACATGTGTGGGAATACCATTTCGACCCCCAAACCAACGTGATCGACGTCCATATCTCGCGCCTGCGCCAGAAAATCGACCGCGACCCGGCCCATTCCCTCATCACCACCATTCGCGGCGAGGGCTACACCATCGCCGATGACAAACCGGCCGCGGCCTAACCAGCCGCGCCACCCCCCTATGGAATCGGCATGAAGCGCATCCAACTGTTTGAAGCCTCCGCGACCAAGCTGGCGCTTTTTTTCTCGGCGCTGCTGAGCGTTTCACTCGTTCTTCTATCGATTGAGATTTACGCGATAACCCACGGGGAAACCATTAATCCGCTTTATTCCTACCTCACCTTATTCCTCGTGGTGGTGATCTGCATCGGTCTGTTCATCATCAGTTTCTACGTCACCAAGCGCATCAACACCATCGCCGAAACCGCCGACCGCATCATCACCACCCGCGACCTGACCCAGCGCATCCCCATCGATTCGCGTTGGGATGATCTCAGCAAACTCTCCAGCGTCCTCAACCTGATGCTGGAGGATATCGAGCAGCTGGTCGATGGCGTGCGCCAGGTGTCCGATAACATCGCCCATGATTTGCGCACCCCCCTCACCCGCCTGCGCAACCATATTGAAACCATGCGCACCGACCGCGCCGCCTCCAGCCAGTCCGAAGAATTCAGCCAGCTGATCGTCGAGTGCGACGCGCTGCTCACCACCTTCAACGCCCTGCTGCGCATCGCCAATATCGAAGCGGGCAAGCGCCACACCGCCTTTGGCGTGCTCAACCTCGCCTGCGTGGTGCATGATTTGATCGAGCTGTATGAACCCGTCGCTGCCGAGCATGATATCCAGCTGCAATTTGTCAGCGAGCCCACCAGCATGGTCGGCGATAAGGATCTACTGTTTCAGGCCGCCGCCAATTTGCTCGATAATGCGATCAAATACACCCCGCCCGGCGGCCTCATCACCATCGCCGTCAAACGCACCGACACCGGCGCGACGCTGAGTGTCACCGATACCGGTCACGGCATCCGTGACGAACATAAACAGCAGGTCTTCCGCCGCTTTTACCGCGTTGAGGGCTGCCGCAGCCGCCCCGGCTCAGGCCTTGGCCTCAGCCTCGTCGCCGCCGTCGTTAAGCTCCACCAGGGCACCATCACCCTCACCGACAACCAGCCAAACGGGCTAGTGGTAACGGTGACGCTATAAGCCCCTCCCCCCATCGGGGGAGGCTGGGTGGGGGGCCAACCCAGTGCGCAGACTCAAATGGTAAGGGGACACGTTGCGGCAGCCCCCCCCTCCCAACCTCCCCCCGATGGGGGGGGCAATAAACCCACAACTTGCAATTGGTTCTCATTTGCACTACTTACGGGCCACTCCATTCGCCACAGGTGTTCATGCAACTTTCCACCCTCATCCGCGGCCAGCGCGCCCGCATTCATACGATTGATGCGGAAGACGGGCTGGTGCGCAAACTGCTCGAAATGGGGCTGCAGGAAGGCATGGAGCTGCGCGTCGCCCATGTTGGCCCGTTCGGGCGCGACCCCATCGCCATCGAAATCGCCGACCGCTGCGTCGCCCTGCGGCGGCGCGATGCCTCGCATATCCGCGTGGAAATGATCGGATAGCACCCATGGCCGCACTGCCACTCATCGCCCTTGCGGGCTGCCCCAATTCCGGCAAATCGGCGCTGTTCAACCGCCTCACCGGCAGCCGCCAGAAGGTCGCCAATTATGCCGGCGTCACCGTCGAGCGCAAAGAGGGTCTCGCCCACACCAAAAGCGGCCAGACCTTCCGCCTGCTCGACCTGCCAGGCGCCTATTCCCTGCGCGCCCGCAGCCCGGATGAAGCCGTCACGCGCGATGTGCTGCTCGGCAAACTGCCCGATGTGGGCTACCCCGATATCGTAATCTGCGTGGCCGACGCCACCAACCTCAAGCTTCACCTGCGTTTCGCGCTTGAACTCAAGCAGCTTGGCGTGCCGATGATCCTCGCCCTCAACATGTTCGACATCGCCAAACGCCGCGGCTTCACCATCGATTGCGCGGCCCTTTCCAAGCGCCTCGGCGTACCCGTCGTGCCCACCGTCGCCGTACGCAACGGTTCGGTGGATGCGCTGATGGAAGCCGTTGATACGCTGATGGCCGAAAAAGCCACCCCCGCCCAAACCGAATGGCGCGAACCCACCACCACCGAGCTGCGCCAGCTCAACCGCACCGCGCTGCACCTGCTGACCGAAGCGGGCGTTCATTACGGCGCGCCGCCCGTCACCACCTATAAAATCGACCGCGTGCTCCTGCATCCGGTCGCGGGCCTCGCCATCCTTGTCGGCATCATGTTCTTCGTGTTCCAGGCGGTGTTCACCTGGTCCACCATCCCGATGGATCTGATCGACAGCGGCTTCACGGCGCTCGGCCACTGGATCGGTAACACCCTGCCCGATGGTTACCTGAAAGGCTTCCTCGTCGATGGCGTGATCGCCGGGGTGGGCAGCGTCATCGTTTTCCTGCCGCAGATTCTGGTGCTGTATCTCTTCATCCTCATCCTCGAAGACTCCGGCTACATGGCCCGCGCCGCATTTCTGCTGGATCGCATCATGGGTGGTGTCGGGCTACATGGCAAATCCTTCATCCCACTGCTGTCATCCTTCGCCTGCGCCATTCCGGGCATCATGGCGGCGCGCACCATCGAGCATAAATCCGACCGGCTCATCACCATCCTCATCGCCCCGCTGATGACCTGCAGCGCCCGCATCCCGGTCTACACGCTGCTTATCGCCGCCTTCATCCCCGCCACGCGCGTCTATGGCTTCAACCTGCAAGGCCTCGTCATGTTCGGTCTTTATATGCTGGGCCTCGTCGCGGGCCTCACCGTTGCCTTAGTGCTCAAGCGCTTCGTGTATACCGAAACCGTCGATAGTTTCGTGATGGAGCTGCCCACCTATAAACTGCCCGCCCTGCGCAATATCGGCCTTGGGCTGCTGGAACGCGCGAAAATCTTCCTGCGCCGCGCCGGGGGGATTATTTTCTGCGTCATGGTCGTGATCTGGGTGCTCTCCAACTTCCCGGCCAGCGGCGGCGACCACCCCATCGAGCACAGCTTCGCCGGTATGATCGGCATTTTCCTCGCGCCGATTTTCGCCCCCATCGGCTTCAACTGGCAGATGGTGATCGCCCTCATCCCCGGCATGGCCGCGCGCGAAGTGGCCGTCGCCGTGCTCGGCACCGTCTATGCCGTCAGCAACACCGCGACCGATCAGGCGACCCTCGGCACCACCCTCGCCCATGCGTGGAGCCTGCCTTCGGCCTTATCGTTCCTTGTTTGGTATGTATTTGCGCCGCAATGCATTTCGACGCTGGCCGTCATCAAACGCGAGACCAACAGCAGCCGCTTCATGTGGGCCACCTTCAGCTACCTGATGGTGCTGGCCTATGTCGCGGCCTTGATTACGTATCAGTTGGCGGTGGCCCTGCTCGCTTAACCTTGCGCTTATGGCGCAGGATATAAATCGTCCCGAGCACGAGAATGAACACCACAATCCCGATTTTCACCATCGGCAGATACGTCACCATCAGCTCCTTATTCTGGCCGATATGGTAGCCCAGCGTCATCAGCACGCTCATCCATAACGCGCCGCCAAGCGCCGTGTAGATAATGAATTTCTTCGTATCCATATTCGCAAGTCCCGCCGGGAACGAGATGTAATGGCGAATCCCCGGGATCAACCGCCCGGTGAAGGTCGAAATCGATCCATGCGCCGCAAAAAACGACTCCAGCTTGGCCAGCTTCTGCGGCGTCATCAAAAAATATTTGCCGTAACGCAGGAACAGCCCGCGCCCATAACGCCGCGCCAGCCAGTAGTTGAAGAATGCCCCGCCAACCGTGCCCGCCACACTGGCGATAAACACGCTGACCAGATCCAGTTTGCCTTGCTGCACGAGGTATCCCGCCGGGATCATGGTGATTTCCGACGGAATCGGCATAAACGTCGATTCGAGGAACGTCATGATGAAAATACCTAAAATACCAAGATGCTCAACCACCGCTACCAGCCATTGGATGAACGCCTCCATCCACTCACTAAACACACTCACGCGCGGCTCCTAACCTAATCGTTTTCATCATTGCCACGTCTATATCCTGCCCGCGTCAGACCCGCAAGTGCGGCCGCAGCTTACACTCTCCTTATGCCGTATGCCTTATACGCTATGACAATTTTACAAGGCTTCTATTAGCTTCGCCTTCTAACAACCACCCAAAGGAGAATCCCATGTTATCACTATCCCACACCATCAGAACCACTGCTGCCATCGCAACCTGTGTTGCCTTCCTTTCGGCCTGTGGCGACAACACGGGTGACCGCGCCTTAAGCGGCGGCGCCATCGGTGCCGGTGTCGGCGCAGTCGGCAGTTCCGTTGTCGGCGGCAGCGCTGTTGGCGGCGCATTGATCGGCGGTGCCGTTGGTGCCGCAGCCGGTGGCCTCACGAAACAAAAAGATGTCAATCTTGGCAAACCAGTCTGGAAATAAGGAGTATTTATGAAATACCGTACCACAACCGCTTGCCTCATGGTGACCCTGCTCACCACCACCAGCTTCGCTCTCCCGGCAAGCGCCTACGACCGCGATGACAATGCAGGCTACCGCCAGATCGACGCCAACGTGCAACCGGGCTTCGGCTCGCCACAAGTCATGGAATCCGGTGCCATCACCTATGTCAGCGGTGGTGTCGGCGAAGGCAACCAGGCCACGATGGAAGAAATGAAATCCTCATTTAACTTCCATTTGCTGAGTGCCTCTAAATCCGGGGCATTCATGGGCGATACTTACATCGTCATCAGCGATGCCAAAACGCAGGATGTGCTGCTCAACGTCGCATCCGGCCCGCTGTTCTACGCCAACCTGCCCAAAGGCCGCTACGTGATCGACGTATCGAGCAGCGGGCAGAGCCAACAGAAAACGATCACCGTTGGCAGCAAAAAATCCATCGATCTGCGCTTCACGTGGAAAGATGATACGACCGATATGCAGGCCTACTAACCCACAAACATCCTAAAGGAGAACCACTATGCTTAACTATATCGTTATCTTCTTCATCCTCGCCGTTGCGGCAGCATTCTTCGGCTTTGGTGGTCTGGCAACCAGCTTCGCCGGCATCGCCAAACTGCTGGCGCTCATCTTCGTCATCCTGTTCATCGCAAGCCTTGTCTATAGCGCGGTGACCGGTCGTCGCAACAACTTGCCACTCTAGAAAGAGGGAGAGTTTTTATGAAAGGTATCTTGCTTTGGATGGTCGGCCTGCCGATCCCAGTCATTATCCTGCTTTATCTGTTTAACGTCATCTAGGAATTCATTTTCCTAACCGAACGAAGGGCCGCTTCCTGAAAAGGAAGCGGCCCTTTTCGCACGAGGACCTCCAGCGAGAGTCGTCACATGTTAGCATGGTGCATGATAGTGAACGCGTGGCTTCCGCAGGATTGGATGTATGAGCCTCTCCCACGCCCATGCCTGCTATGTAAAGCGCTGTCACAGCAAGTAGGGCCACACTTCCCCTTCGGTATAACGCAAGATGGTGGAGCATGCATGCTCTCCCCCTCAGCCCCTGCTGCGCTAGAGGTATGAAGACACTGCCGCAAGGCGCGGCTAGGCCCGGACCACATACCCATCATCCCACAAACGAAAATACCCAGCGCAAGCGCTGGGTATCATTCATGTAGACCACACTAAGAATAAGCGGTTAGCCCTTTGTCAGCCCATCAAAAAACGCACTGATCGTATCCGTAATGCGGCTACCGGTGGGCGCTTTCTCGAAAATCGAGGATTGCATCCGCCGCAAACGCTTCACATAACGCAGCGTGAAGTAAATAAGCAGCGCGATAAACGCCATCGCCGTTAAGGTAACAACCGCGAGTGCCGCAAGCGGCGCCACGCTATAAAAGATCAGCACCACATAGAGCAGGTAAAATAACGTGATTACCAGTGCGCTGATAAGAATGCCGATCATCAACGTCAGCCCAAGCACCAGGGTGGCGCCCAGCATAAATCGCTGGAGCAGCCACCTGCCATAGGCTTTCTGCGTGAGACCGACTATGGCAAGTAGCTTTTCCATACGATGAACCGAACCTAGCGACGCAGCAGCGCGCCGAGGATCACGCCGACGCCAAGGGCGACGACACTCGAACGGATCGGGTTGGAGCGAATCTCCGACGTCACCACATCGCTGGCATGATGCAGTTCATCATGCGCATTGTTGTAGATGCTGCGGATTTTGCTGCCCGCTTTGTGGGCCGCATATTGCAGATCGTCGTTCAACTCGTTTGCGGCCGATTTCAATTTAGCGACCGAATCGTCTTTTGCAGTGTTGGTGTTCGAAACCATAAAATACTCCTAAAAGTTGATGAAAAATAAGGGAAAGAAATCGAAGTGTAGTTTAGCGGAATGACTTGGTTTTAGCCACCATAAATCACATACGCGCCGGATGGGACGCGGTTACGGATACCGTCGCAGGATTCAATGCCCGGCTGGCGGTCATACTGGCGATCCGTGAACCAGACGCGGCATTTACCACGCGGTGGGAACATGCTTGCCGGCACCGTCTCGATGCTGCCGTCCGTCACATAATCACCGTCATAGTCATAGTAGCCACGGCGGCTATATTCCGTAGAATACGGCTGGCGGGACTGATGCTTCACCTGGTTGGTGTAGCTGGCATCCGGGCGGGCATTATATTCATTCCCGGTTTTGCCGTTGCTATAGGGGTTGGTCGATTTACCGTTCACGGTATAGGGCACAAAGCGCCCGTCGCTATCGTAATAGCCATCGGAGTTCGTACATGCCGCGAGCAAGGCGACCATCGAAACGCAGGCAGCAATTGCCAGCCCGCGTGTTTTGATTGGAAGTGAATGTTTCATCATCATACTCTCAGTTAGTGGTGGTAGGTCTGGTAATGCCAGAACCCTTACAAGGATGCGATGCGGTGCAAGCGGTAGGATCTAAAGGCACCGTAAAGCGGTTGGGGCTACTCTTGGTTGGTTGCCTTTTTCACGTCATGCACCGCGTCGCTGGCCGCATCATTCAGCTTGTCGGCCGGGGTGCGGTCTTCCAGCTGGCGTGCGGCTTTATCGGCACCGTTTGGCAGTTCGCTGATCGCATCGCCGAGCTTCTCGGCACCGTTGCGTTTATCCGGCGCGTTCAGCACCGAGTAGGCAATGAAGCCGATGACGACGAGCGCCGCGATGATAACAATCGCTCGCGCATTGCTTTGCTTGGATTCGTTAAGACTGGTCATGGAATGCTCCGTTATGTTGAATGAATAAGAAACGATGTAACGCCTTCTGATTACGGGCTCACCGCTCAGGGTTCAATACGGACAGGCAGCGAAACTCATAAGGATAGCATAAACCAATTATCAGGTGCCCCTGCCCTCCCAAAGAAAAGCCCGATGTTCTTGCGAACACCGGGCAAAGTCAGACTGAGTGGGGGTAATGAAGTGTCGTGACGTTACGCAGCTTTCGAATCCGAGCTACAGCCACAGGAAGATTCAATTTCCTTGAGTTTCTTTTCTGCATCTTCTTTCGCGATGCCATACTGCTCTTTCAGCTTGCCGACCAACTGGTCGCGCTTGCCTTTATAGAGCATGAGATCGTTATCGGTGAGCTTGCCCCAGGTTTCCTTGAGCTTGCCTTTAACTTTATCGTAGTTGCCTTCGATTTGCTCGCTGTTCATGATAGTCTCCTTGGTTGGTTAGCTCCCCATAGATGGGAACGAGCCAAGGAGTGCCACGACCCGGGTAAGGAGTCGATGCCATTGCCCCAACAAAAAATAAATGAGCCGTAAACATTGTCCTTTTTACGGCTCATTTCTGCGGATAATTGAGCGTTGCTTACGCCGCCTTCTCCTGCATCGGCGGATAATCAACATAGCCTTTTTCCGTGCCCCCATAGAAAGTCGCACGGTCATAGGGGTTCAGCGGTGCGTTCACTTCCAACCGCTCGGGCAAATCCGGATTAGCAATGAACAAGCGGCCGAAGGCAACCGCATCCGCATCACCATTTTCAATTGCCAGCGGTGCGCTCTGCGCATCGTAGCCACCAGCAGAAATAAAGGCCCGCTTAAACGCCGCACGGAAGAGTTTCGACGTGCTGGGCACCTGCTCTTGCGACGCCTCCTGACCGCCCGACCCCGCATTCGATGCGCGCGGCTCGATCACATGCGCATAGGCAATGCCATGCTCGCTCAGCCGCTCAAGCACGTAGGTGTAGAGCGCCAGCGGGTCGCTATCGCCCATGCTCGCAAACGTGCCATACGGTGACAGGCGCACACCCACGCGCTGCCTGCCCCACACCACACTCACCGCGTCCACCACCTGCAAGAGCAGCCGCGCACGATTTTCGATCGAGCCGCCGTAATGGTCATCGCGCGTGTTGGTGCCATCCTCCAGGAATTGATTGAGCAGGTAGCCGTTGGCGGCGTGCACTTCCACCCCATCGAACCCGGCCGCCTGCGCATTTTCCGCCGCACGTTTATAGTCCTCCACAATCCCCGCAATCTCACGCGTCTCAAGCGCCCGCGGCGTTTCGTAAGGCACCTGTTTCCACTGCGCATTCATCACCATCCCCTCAGGCGCAATCGCGGATGGTGCCACCGGCAACTCACCGTTCGGCTGCAGCGACGAATGCGACACACGGCCCACATGCCAAAGCTGCAGGAAAATTTTCCCGCCCTTCGCATGCACCGCATCCGTCACAAGTCGCCACCCGGCCACTTGTGCGGACGAATAGATGCCCGGCGTCGCCGGATATCCCTGCCCTTGCGGCGAAATCTGCGTCGCCTCGGCAATGATGAGCCCGGCGCTGGCACGTTGCGCATAATACTCCGCATTCATCTCCCACGGAATATTGCCCGGCTGCTGGCTGCGCATACGCGTCAGCGGCGCCATGATGACGCGGTTATTGAGAGTTAAATCACCAAGAGTCAGCGTATCGAAAAGCGATGGCATAGAAAAACTTTCATGATGGGGTGAATTACGCCGCGGTAACGACAATCTCGACCGGCACATTGCCCTTAATGGCGTTGGAATACGGGCACAGTGCGTGGCCCGCAGCCACCACCTTTTCCGCATCCGCCTGCGACAGGCCGATGACCGCCACTTCCAGCGTCACGCTCAGGCCAAAGCCCGTTTCCGTTTTGCCAATGCTCACCGCCGCCTTCACCGTAATGGCGGAAGCGTCCAGCTTCATCTGTTTGCCCATAAAATCACAGGCGCTGCCGAAACAGGCGGCATACCCGGCAGCGAATAAATCTTCCGGGGTGGTGGTGTCGGGCTTGCCGGGGCCGCCCATGGCTTTGGGCACCGACAAATCAACACTCACCAGCCCATCGCTGTTTTGCGTGTGGCCGTTGCGGCCGCCGAAAGCCGTGGCATATGCCGTGTGCAGAATGGTAAGTGACATGCGAGTCTCCATCAAAAAGGGGATGATACGTAGCCCGACCATGCGACGAAACCTGATCACTGTAAAGCCTCCCGCTATTACGAATTCGTCATCTATGCCGCAATGGAAGTGCAACCCCCTGCATCCACGTCACTTTTACTCTCAGCTTATCAAAAAGGCGCTCATCGCCTGTCGCATCTTTACGGCAAGGCGACGATGGTTCGTGCACTATCACCAACCACAGGAGTTGTTATGACCGCAGTTAAAAAAATCGTCCTTACGGATGTTAAACAGCAAAATCCGAATGATCCCAACGTGCGTGATCCAAAACATGCCCATGAGCTGGGCGGCACACTCGGCATGACTGTCGGCGGCGTTGCCGGTGGTATTGCAGCCGGCGCCGCTGCCGGTGCCCTGATTGGCGGCGTTGCAGGCCCCATTGGCGCCGTTGCCGGTGCAGCCATTGGTGGCGCCATTGGCGGTTCCGCCGGTGAAAGCATCGCCCGCGAGGTCAACCCAACGCTTGAGGAAAAATACTGGGAACAAAACTACCAGACCCGTCCTTACGTCACCGCCGATCGTGATTTTGCCGCCTATCGCCCGGCATACCGCTACGGGATCGATAGTTTCCGCAGCAATCCCGATGGGGATTTCGAGCAGCTCGAGCCGTCGTTGCGCAATAACTGGAACATTGCCCGCGGCGATTCGAAACTCGAATGGGATGAAGCCCGCCACGCCGCGCGCGATGCGTTCGGTCGTCTGTCGGTACCCACCTCGCGTAAATAGCCTCACCACCTTTAAGAAGCCCATGGCGCGCTGCCCTCCCCCGGCAGCGCGCCATGAGTGCATTTGGGCCCCAGCTCACCGCAGCACACAAACTATTTACGATAATCGCTTGACTTGCCGAAAAAGATGCGTATGTTCGCTCGTGAGTATTCTCTATTCTTTCGCATATGCAGGCTGCCACAAGCAGCGTATCTACCGATACATAACGATCTACCCACCATTGATCCAGACAGCGTTTGTTTTAAGAATGACCCAGATTTACGGGCGAAAATTCTCAAAACCGCGGTTCATTCCGACCCGCGTTTCACGTATGTCCTAGGAGACAACAATGGCTAACGGTACTGTAAAATGGTTCAACCCAACCAAGGGTTTCGGCTTCATCCAACCAGATCAAGGCGGCACCGATGTGTTCGTTCACATCAGCGCGCTTGAAAAAGCCGGCATCCGCCAGCTCGATGAAGGCCAAAAAGTCAGCTACGAGCTCGCCACCGAAAAAGGCAAGACCTCGGCTGCAAACCTCAAGATCGCTGCTTAATTTCAGCCTCTTGCTAAAAGCATAACGTAAAGCACCGCTCCCGCCGTCCGCGTCGGGAGCGGTTGTTTACGTGAGCTAAAAACAATCGTCATTTTTTGCACCCGCGCAAAATAAGTTTCAACGATAGCACCGATGCAAATCCGCGCCTTTAACAGCGCGGTGGTGACTAATGTTGAATGTGCATCATGGCACTATTCATAGTGGCATGATGTATGGAATCCATCGCCGTAAGCGATGGATTTCCGCCGCGTAGCGAGCGAAACGCAACACCAGCCTGCTGGTGTTGCAAATCGCTATAGGCTTTCGTGTGACGATTTTCTCGTTAAACACACACAACATTAGGATACCATACAATGGAAAATTTCGACACGCTCGGCCTGCCCCCCTATCTGATGGGCGCACTCGCTTACATGAAGTTCACCACCCCGACCCCGATCCAGGCCGCCGCCATCCCGCCGGCGCTTGAGGGCAAGGATATTCTCGGCTCCGCCCAGACCGGCACCGGCAAAACCGGCGCTTTCGGCATCCCGCTGATCGCCAAACTGCTCACCACCGAGCGTGGCACCGCCCTCGTGATGACCCCCACGCGCGAACTCGCCGTGCAGGTCATGGCAATGATGGAACAGCTGCTCGGCGCAGATAGCGGCATCAACACCGCCCTGCTCATCGGCGGCGAGTCGATGCCAAAACAATTCTCGCAACTGCGCGCCCGCCCACGTCTTATCGTCGGCACGCCCGGCCGCATTAACGATCACCTCACCCGCGGCACCTGCAAGCTCAACGACGCCACCTTCCTCGTGCTCGATGAGACTGACCGCATGCTGGACATGGGCTTCGGTATCCAGATCGACGCCATCGTGAAGCACATGCCTGCCGTGCGCCAAACGCTGATGTTCTCGGCCACGTTCCCACCCAACATCGTCGCCATGTCGCAAAAATACATGGCCGATCCGGTGCGCATCGAAGTCGGCAGCAACAACACGCCGATGGCCAGCATCAAGCAGGAAGTCATCAATGTGACCGAAGCCGATAAATACGGCCAGCTGCAAGTGCAGCTGCAGCAGCGCGAAGGTTCGATCATCGTGTTCGTGCAAACCAAGTTCGGCGCCGATAAAATGGCTGTCAAACTGCGCGCGCTCAACCACCGTGCCGATGCCATTCACGGCAACCTGAACCAGCGCCAGCGCGACCGCGTGATCGCCGATTTCCGTGCCCAGAAATGCCGGATCCTCGTCGCCACCGACATCGCGGCCCGCGGCCTTGATATCCCGCATATCGAACATGTCATCAACTACGACATGCCGCAATGCCCGGAAGATTACATCCACCGCATCGGCCGCACCGGCCGTAACGGCAAGGAAGGCCAGGCCGTCAACCTGCTCACCGGCAAGGATAGCGGCAAATGGCGCGCGATCCAACGCCTGCTCAATCCCGGCGCAAAAATCGAAGGCGGCGAGCGCTCCGGCGACAAGCCACGCTCGTACGCGAATGCCAAGAAGAAAAAATTTGGCAACCGCAAATTCGGCTCCAACCAGCGCCCCCGCAGCGCCGGTGGTTTCGAGAAGAAAGCCGCCTAACAACCATAAGGAGGCTGGCGTTATGCGCCAGCCTCCTTATGCCCCTAATTCACCGCCTCGCGAATGCGTTGTCGCCGATCGATTTCCCATTGCTCAGGTGGGTAGAGCGCATCCCACGCCTGATAAACTTTGAGATCATCCTCCGCCAGCTGCACCCCATATGCCTCATGCATATAGATCCATGTCCGCCCAATAAACCCGCGCAGCGGCGCCGAGGGTTCCGCTGATTTTAGCGTGCGGTCCACCTCAAAATCACAGCGGCCATAATGGCGTCCCTCCCCCGCAATCTCGCGGTGGGCGAAATTATTGCGGTCGGCATTCAGCTCGCCGATTTCGGGCACCAGATTGTTCAGGTCGGCGCTGATCGCCCGGAACTGGGCATCCACCTTGTCGCAGCAGCGGCGGCCATGATAGGGCTTGCCCGCGGTCGACATGCATTCACTATCGCCCTTCTCCCAACATGCCCGCCCCTTGCCGATATAGGACGCGGGCACAATATGCTCCCACTCCAGTTTCTGCGCCCGCGCACTGCCCGGGCGGCGCGGCACATAACCGCACGAAACCGGATCAATCGTGCCGACCTTGGAATAGTTGCACCCACAATAAAATGTCTGGCGATCCGCATCATTGGCATAGACCTGCCGCGACAGGATTTTCTTCGCCTGGGTGAAGGATTGCGGCAACGATACCAGTATCGGCGCGCTCGGTTTCGGTGGCGGCAGCGCGCCTAGCCGCGTGTCGTTGGTGTAGCGTTTGTTCATCCAGCGCGCCGCGTCACTGCCATGCGGCGTCATCACCAGCATCAACTCATCATCCGCCAGGCGCGCGACCAGCAGCACATGCCCCGGGCGGGCCTTTGAAATCGCCAGCGTATCCGGGTAATAAAGCCGCCACTGGTTTTTGCATTTCTTATTCGGGTTGAATTCGCAATCGTCATACCACGTCACGAAACTCTCGGAAAACAGCGTTTGATCCGCGCCTGCATAAATAAATTTGGCATGGAACGTGATGCGCTTGTTGCCCAGTAATTTGCGAAACGGCACCACCCCATGGAACGAATGCTTGTTGGAGCGCAGCGGATCAATTTCCGACACCGCAATGGTCTTCAGGCCCGCCCCCACGGCGTCTGTTTCCAGCACCTGCTGCCAGTCAAACGGCTGGAAGGGTTTCAGCTCGGCAGCCTCCACCGGCCAGCACAGCGGCAGGCACAGCATCAGCAGGGCAAGATAACGCATCACGATCATGCCGCGGATTATAGAGGGCAAATGGCCACGCTGTCACCTGCGATAGGTGCGGCCGCATCGCTGCGGCAATCTGCGCCACCAGCGGCACCACCACCGAATTGCCAAACTGCCGATAGGCCTGCGTTTTGGAAACCACAATCGCAAATTCATCCGGGAAGCCCATCGCCCGCGCGCATTCGCGCGGCGTCAGGCGACGCGGGTTTTTGCCGCGTTGTTTGATAAAAAACGCCCGGTCGCTGCCATAGCTGGCAATCAACGCCGGCATCGTATCCTGCGGGCTGAGATAGCGGGTCGTGAAGCCATTGCCACGGGCCCGGTTGCGCGCGGCCTGCTGGCGCACCCACGCGAAATAGCCATCCGAGAGCGTAAACAGTGCTGGCACTTGCCGGGCGGGCAGCAGAATATCCCCCACCGTCGGCAACGTCGCCGGATAGCGGATTTGAAGTGCGGATAAATCAAACGCCGTCCGCTCACGAAAGCCAATGATAAACACCCGGTTACGATTCTGCGGCACCAGCCCGTTCGCATTCAGCACGCGATACTGCACATGGTAGCCCAGCTGCTTTTCCAGCACATCGCGAATCGTCGCGAATGTTTTCCCCGCATCGTGATGGATCAGGTTTTTGACATTTTCCAGCAGGAACGCTTTCGGGCGGTGATAGCCCAGCATCCGCGCAATCTCGAAAAACAACGTGCCTTGCGTCGCATCCGCAAACCCGTGCTTCTGGCCAAGCTTATTGCGGGTGCCCACCCCCGCCAGCGAAAATGGCTGGCACGGAAAACCGGCAAGCAACAGGTCATGCGGCGGCACCGCATCGGCGGGAATGCGGGTAATATCCCCCGCCAGCGCATGGCCGGAACAATCGAAATTCGCGTGGTATGTCGCCTGCGCGAAGCGGTTCCATTCACTGGTAAAAATACACTGCCCGCCCGCCCCTTCAAAGGCAAGGCGAAGCCCGCCGATCCCCGCAAAAAGATCGACAAACGAATACTCCTGATGATGCATAGCCGCTCCCGGATTTTTGAACAAAAAAAAGCCGCCGGCAATCATGCCGGCGGCTCACATCGGGCGGTTTCAACCCCACCCTATATTTTCATTATGCAACCATCACCCCCGCCCCGGAAGTGGGTGGAGAAAGTGATGACCTCAAGGGATCTCAATCAAGAAAGTCTTTAACGGCAGCGCTCTTACTGCGCAATCAGGCGCGTGCGCTTATCCGAAAAGATGGCATAGACCTTTTGGCCTTTTTGCAAACTTGTCTCGTTGCCTTGCACGATCGTCGCGAGCCCATTGGTCGTCGCTGCTGAAATCGCATTCCGCATTGCGCCGGTGCCTTCAAAATAATCGCCCTTTAATTTGCTGGTATCCAGCTTCACGATATATTCATAGCCATCCTGCTTGCCCAATTCCGATTCCACCAGTGCGCCAAGTGCAGCACCGACAATCACGCCGCCAACCACCGCAAGCGCGCGGCCACTGCCATTACCAACGCCCGACGCCGCAACGCCGCCAACTGCCCCGCCTGAAATAATGCCCGCCGTATTGCGCGTCAGCTGATCTGAGTCCGTGATAATGATGGGGCGCACCGAAACAATCTCTCCCTCAAGCGTGAGGTTGAGCGTTGAGTCGCTCGTATAGCTGTTGCTGGAAAGGTCGCGCGCGCAACCACCAAAAAACGTGAGCGCCGTAACCGCCGCCATGAGCCTGATAGAAGTGCGCATATGTCCAATCCTTCGCTGTGATAGGGCTTTACAATGGCCATTGTTTAAAGAATAACAAGTAAATAATGAATAGGAGTCGCCATGTTCTTACGCTCGGTAACGGTGCTCTGCGCCATGCTTGCACTCACTGCATGCGATCGAACCACCGCCCGTTACTCGGATGATTACGCGACCAAACTCAGCCGCAATGAGCTGCTGATCCTGCCTACGAATGCCCAGGCCTTTACGGTGGATGCAGCCGGCACCCAAACCCGCAAATATGAGTACGAAGGCCATATCGAGCCGATTCTGGCGACCGAATTGCAAAAACAGCTCACCGAAAAGGGCTACCGTGCAACCATCCTGCACAAAAAAGACCTCATGACCGATAAAGGGTACACGGAATATGCGGCCTTCAAAGAGGCATTCACCGCCGCCTACGAGGCCACCTATAAAGCAGGCGCACTCGCCAAGCGCGAAGACGCTAAACATAGTGTCATCCGGCTCAATGGGCAGGCCAAGGCGCTGGGCCAGAAGCTCAATGCACCGCTGATGGTCTATATTGATTATAACGAAACGGCACGCACCGCGGATGGCCAGGCGCTGGACTTCGCCGCCGGTGTGGCCATGCAAATGCTGCTTGGTTCAAGCGGCAGCACGCCGCCCGATCAAACCCGCGCTATCGTTGCCCTTATTGACACCGAAAACGATAAAGTATTGTGGATGAACCCCGGTGCCAGCGCCGGTGGTGGCATGGTCGCCGGGATGATCTATACGGATGAGGAGCAGTCGCTGAAACATATCCAAAACTCGCTCAGCTGGGCACTGCGCGAACTACCCAAGCGCGACGACCTGTTCAAAAAAGAGTAGTATCCATCGCTGGACAGCCATTGGGGCTGCCTTCCTGCTTACGCTGCAAAGGGCATCGCCCGATCACGGCCGAGCGTTTTGGACTGATACAGCGCCTTATCAGCCTGCGCGATGAGCGCCGCGCTATCTTCTGCACCCTTCTCCAATCCGCTGATGCCGATACTGACCGTAATCGCGCGATGCGGCCAGTTTGCCTGACGGATCGTGTCGCGGACACGTTCTGCCGTCTTTATGGCACCCTCAAGCGAGGTTTGCGGCAGAATGATGGCGAACTCCTCACCGCCATACCGCGCCACGCAATCCGATGGGCGCGCAACTTTCTTGAGCAGCTTGCCCACCTGTTTGAGCACTTCATCCCCGGCAGGATGCCCGAACGTATCGTTGAACTGCTTAAAGTGATCCACATCCAGCATGATCAGCGATAGCGCACTTTGATACCGCTTGGCCCGCGAATACTCCTGGGTGATGCATTCCTGGAAAAAACGGTGGTTCTTCAGCCCGGTCATGCCATCCGTATCCGCCCGCGCGATGAGTGCGGTTTTGTCGGATTCAAGTTGGGTTTTCTGCTCGATAAGCAACTGGTTACTCTCACTCAGGCTCTGGTGCGAATCCTGCAGCGCATCCGCCGCCACCGCATCCCGCAAGGTGGCCGAAAGCACCCCCGCCATCAGCTGCAGCGTGCTCACCTCTTCTACCGTAAATACATTGGCACGCGCGCAGGCAACCTTCAGCACGCCCACCGTCTCCCCACGCTGCATCAGCGGCACCACGATCATGGAGCGCAAGCCCACCTTCCGGCAGGCTTCTTTATCGACCCGATCATCCGTTTCACTATCGTCGCAGCGCAGCGTCGTCGTTGAGGCAATACACAACCCCGACATACTTCCCTGCGCTTTCAGCCGGAACCCGACATACGGCGCCATCGTGCCGCTGGCGGCGCGATAGACCATGTCGTCACCTTCCAGCATTTCAATCACCGCGCCATCCGCTTGGGTGATGTACTGGGTGCGCTTGGTAATAACATTCATGGCATTCTGCAGATTCAATCGCTGGCTGATAATATCATGTTGAATCTCGATCACCTGCTCCATGCGGGCGGCCATGCCTCGTTGCACCGCCGCAGCTTCGCTTTCCAGCGCCAGCAATTGCTCACGCACGCGCGCTTCTTTACGCATGACCGCATACGCCATCAAAATGCAAAAATAAAGCAACCCAACGCCGGCTAGAATCAACAGACGCGTTTGCAGCACCGTCGCCCGCCAGTGCGCCACACGCTCGCCCAGCAAGCGCTCTTCTGCCTGACGCATCGTCTCAACAGACTCCGCAATAGAAGCCGCGTTGATTTTGTTTTGATCCAGCGACGAAAGCGCCGCCGCGCCATCCCCATCATCCTTCTTCTGCGCGAACTGGTTTCTCTGGCTATCGATGGACTGGCGCAACGAAGCGATGCGCGCCAGTTGATCGGGATTATCCTTGGTAAGATTCTCAATAACAGCCAGCGTTTGCTCAATATTATGAAAGTGCCGCTTAAAAACATCATGCCCCTCGACAGCATGGATCTGTAGATAATCACTACGCAGGGCGCTCACTTCCGCCAGTTGCCCTGACAGCAGCACAAGCTGGTTCAGCACTTCATGGGTATGCGTCACCCACTGCCCCTGCTTCATCTGCTGCTGGGGAATGGTGTTTGCAATAACGCCCATTGCCCCCATCAGCGTGGTAATCAAAACAAAATTAAAAAAAGGTCGGCGCCAGAACATACAACTTCATATCAGGATATTGAACGCGCCATAAATAATAGCATCCCGCTCGTTAAGAAAGCGAATTATGCTATACCTCCATTGAATAAAGCTGGGCTTGGCAGAAAAACGTACAGGCAAAGGGCACCATAAACAATGCGAAAGCTCTAAAAAAGGGGTTAGTGGTGCAGCGCCCAGTTGCATTCGCATGCCTTGGTTGGCACGGCATCTTATTTTGGCTATGGTTACGCGATAGGGGCGTGAGCATCATGCAGCTCGGGCTTTTCAACCATGGGACAGGCGCACATGATGCAGATACCGCATCCAGAAACTTCAAGGAAAACTGCCTATCTCGCGGTGCTTGGTTTTCTAACGCTACTCTTTGCGGTGAGGGTTGTCGGCCAGCTCATTCAATACGTGAATCCTACTGATATACTGCCGCCTTTTGCCGCATGGCAGGGCAGCGCCATCGCCTACCCAGCACTCCTAGCGCTTCAAATCCTGATCCTCACCGCTTGCGGTATCGCCATGTGTGCAATCCACAGTGGGCGCGTTTTGCCCAATCCTGCCATCGCGCGATGGCTCTATGTATTAGCCCTGCCGTATTTCCTGGTGATGCTGCTACGCCTGTTGCTCGGTTTGGGGCCATTACATGAAGTGAGCTGGTTTGCAGCGGGCATCCCGGCGCTCTTCCATTTAGTGCTCGCCGCAATTTTGGTGACACTCGCTCACTATCACTCGAATATATCGCAGCAATTACGATTCCGGCAAGCGGTGCGCTGGATCATCTATCCCGGTATCATGGCCGCCGTCATCCTTGCCTATTACGGCCTGATGGCACAGGGTGTCAGCCCTGCGATCAGCAGCTATATGGGCGGCTTGCTCGCAGCCATCATGATCACCATCGCCGAAATCCTGTTGCCCTACCGACATGCGTGGAGGCCGACACGACACGACGTGATCCATGACAGTGTGTTCTTGCTGCTGGTTCAGGTGGCGCTTCCCAATGCGCTGACATTGCTGGCAGCGATTGGATTGCAACAGTGGGTGGGGCATAGCGGCAGCGCGCTCGATGGATGGTGGCCGCAGCATTACCCGGTATGGATTCAAATGCTGCTCATGATGTTTGCGGCTGATTTCCTGCGTTACTGGTTGCACCGTGCATTTCATACCCATCATCGGCTCTGGGCGGTGCACGCGGTGCACCATTCAGTCCAAAAGCTTTATTGGCTCAATGTTGGGCGGTTCCATCCGCTCGATAAAGGGCTGCAATTCCTGGCAGATGTGTTGCCATTCATCTTCCTCGGTGTGCCAGCCGAAGTATTGACGCTCTATTTCGTCATTTATTCGGTGAAAGGCTTTTTCCAGCACAGCAATGTCGATGTGCGGTTGGGCTGGCTGAATTATATCATCAGCGGGCCAGAATTGCACCGCTGGCACCATTCCAGAATCATCCGTGAGTCGAACAGCAATTACGGCAACAATGTGAGCGTGTGGGACTGGCTATTCGGCACTTTTTATTATCCCAAATTGCAGGAAGTGTCAGAGCTTGGCCTGTTCAATCGCCAGTACCCCACGGCTTTCCTAAGCCAGATGCGTGCACCGTTCGTGCACGGGCTGGATAAGGAGGCACCATAAATGAGCATATACCAGCAAACGATGGTGCGCCTCCATATGGCCAAGATGGCCATGGGTCCATGGGCGCGCCTCAAACGATATGCGCGCGATCCTGCGCGCACGCAGGCAGCATTATTACAGCGCATCCTGCGCGCCCATAGCGATACGCAATTCGGTAACCAATACAGATTTCCCACCTTAACCGATGCCCGTTCTTACACAGCAACCGTGCCCATGCATGACTATGAAGCGCTGCGCCCTTTTATCGACCGGCAAATGCAGGGGCAGGAAGCGATATTAACGGCAGAGTCCCCATGCCACTACCTGCTGACCAGCGGCACAACAGGCCAACCGAAGCACCTCCCGCTGACTAAAAGTGCCCTGCGGCACCTGCGCGACTGCCAACAGCTAGCGGCGTATAATCATTTTCGCGAAGCGCCGCTTTTGTTTTCCGGCAGGCTGCTCTCGATGACGGGTGCGGGCACCGAAGGTCATCTGCCCAGCGGTGTGCCTTATGGCTGCTTATCCGGCGTGTTATTGGATGCGATGACTGGCTTTATGCGGCGTCGCTCCCTCCCCTCTGCCGCCCTCGAACATCGTTACGAAGCGATCGCGCGCGAAGCGGCAGCCGCGCCCGATATTACTGCTGCAATCACCGCCAACCCATCCAGCTTTCTTCGCCTGAAGGAATGGATGGTGCGCGAAGGTGTCCTATCTGCAGATAGCAGGCTCGGCGACTTATGGCCCAACCTGCAAGCAATCATCACCTGGACACATGGAAATTGCGCGCCCTATATCCCCGCATTGCGTCAGGAATTTCCAAACGCAACGATACTGGAAGCCGGTTACCTCGCCAGCGAACTGTATGGCACCATCCCTATCGGTCAAGGCCGGTGCGTCCCCGCACTCGGGCATTATTTCTTTGAATTTATCGAAGTCAGCGCTTGGGATGAGGGCATCCGCGAAACCCAGTTGCTGCACGCGCTTGAACAGGGGAAGCGCTATTACGTGATCGTGACCAGCGAAAGCGGCCTTTACCGCTACTCCATGCACGACATCGTGGAGACAGACGGCATGTTCCAAAACACGCCCTGCCTGCGTTTCGTGCAGAAAGGCAAGGGCGTCACCAGCGTAACAGGCGAGAAGCTCTATGAGGGCCAGCTATTGCTCGCCATGGAGAAAGTATGGGGCCACACGCCTGATGCGGCCTTCTTCCTCGCGTTGGCGCACCGCGATCCGGCGCATTACCGCTTGTATGTCGAAAGCCCTCATATACAAGCAGATATGGCTGAGCGCGTGGATGCCGCGCTAGCGTCGTTCAACATCGAATACAAAGCAAAACGTGACAGCGGCAGGCTGCAACCGTTGCGGCTTATGTCACTTACACGCGGCGCAGGCGAAGCTTACCGGCAGCATTGCATCGATCACGGCCAGCGCGATGCGCAATGGAAAATAATCCGCCTGCATCATGCCGATGCCTGTCATTTTGATTTCACCCCCTTTCTGCAAGAACCATCATGAAGCTATCCTCACTCACCATGACGCCGCTTACTATTGCGTTCCATGCAGCGTTTCGCCATGCAGGTGCCGAGCGTGCAGAAACAGAAACCGTGATCGTGAACGCAACCAGCGGCGCCCTTGAAGGCATCGGCGAAGGCTGCCCGCGCAGCTATGTTACCGGTGAATCGGTGGCAAGTGCCCTGGATTTTTTTGCCGAACACAAGCAAGCAGTGTTGGGGCTGCACTCCCTTGACGACATCCGCGATTTTATCGCTCGTTTCCAGCCAGCAATCGATGCAAACCCGGCGGCATGGTGCGCTATTGAACTTGCCTTGCTCGATCTATTCGGCAAAGAGCAGCAGTCGTCGCTCGAGACAGTGCTGGATCTGCCGCCCATCGAGCAGCCATGCCGCTATTCGGCAATCCTGAGCGCCGGCACCGCTGAAGGTTTCGCCAAACAATTGGCACACTATCAGGCGCAGGGCTTCACCCAATTCAAAATCAAATTGTCAGGCGATGCCGCGCGCGACGCTGCCTATGTCGCCTGCTTACGCAATGCCGGCATTTCTCCTTCACAGGTGCGCGCGGATGCCAATCGTCTCTGGGTGGATGCCGCGACAGCCATCGCCTATTTGTCTGGCCTTGATTATGCATTCTGGGCGATTGAAGACCCCCTGCATCGGATGCAGGCAGAGGCCTTGGCCCATATCGCCCAGTCACGCAATTGCCGCATGATCCTCGATGAATATTTCTTACGCCGCGATCACTTCCTGGACCTTTCGGAAAATGGCCCGTGGATTATCAATGTGCGCGTCTCAAAAATGGGCGGGTTATTGCGCAGCCTTGCCATTATCCGCCATGCCGTTACGGCAGGCATCCCGGTGATCGTCGGCGCGCAGGTAGGCGAAACCAGCATCCTGACCCGCGCCGGCATATGCGCCGCCCACGCCTGCAAAGACCAGCTGTTTGCTCAGGAGGGTGCTTTCGGAAACTTTCTGCTAACAGCCGATCCCTGCATCCCATCCCTCACCTTTGGAAAAGCAGGCATCCTGTCACTACACCCATCCCTAACAAAGCCAGGCCTCGGATTGGAATGGCAGACAGAAAGCCCCCTCACCCGCTCAGCGCCCGCAGCACCATCAACCAATTAAATGAATAAATCATTTCTACGCACCACCCTAAAAACCCGTACACATCACTCTCCCGGACCCGCATTCAAGCAGGCCATGCTTCGGTACGCGCTACTGCATATGGAAAACTGGTGGAGGGAGCAGGATTCGAATAAACACGATAAGCCATTATAATTATTTTATAACATACCATGCTAATTTTGCGTTATACCCCATATTGTGCCCCATAGCATGTTTCGCTTGTTAGTAGGAGCTGATTCACTATTTAGCTTGGGATAGCTGCGCTGCATTTTATTTTTAAACTCTGACCACTTTCAGTAGTGGTTCAAAAACATACATTGCCGGTCTACGACCAGAAGATTCTTCCAGAGTTTTTAACAGGCCATTTGCAAGTAAAGCTCTCGTGAATCTTGCGGCTGTCGATTCAGGGATTCCGCTTGAGTTAGTAAAGTTATTGTTACGGAAATAAGGATTGGTAAAAATAAAATCTAACGCAGTAATGTGCCATCGCGTGCCCAATATTTTACCAAATACGGGCTTCATTTCTTCATAAAGTTTTCTAATATTTTCTGCAATGCACAGATTGCGAATTGCTTGTGCCTCTAACGCTTCCAAAAAGAATACACACCACGCTGTCCAAGTATCTTTTTCAGAAACAGATTTCATCGAATCGATGTATTGATCTTTATGTTCTTCTAGATAGGCACTGATATAAAAATGAGGAGCTGAAATAACTCCTGCAGCCCACATCATTAACGTGATTATCATTCTTCCTACACGTCCATTCCCGTCTTTAAATGGATGAAGGGCTTCAAATTCTATGTGAGCTATTGCTGTCCGAATAAGAATTTCTTCTTCTCCAGTAGTTATATATTTTATTAATTCCTGCATTCCATCGTTCAATTTCTCTTGGCTTACTGGTACAAAGAGAACGTTTCGTTTTGTTTTATCTACAACATAATTTTGTTCTGTTTTATATTGGCCTGGTGATTTCTCAGCTCCTCTTCCGAATGAGAGTAGTTTTCCGTGCATAGATCGAACTAGCCATTCTGAAATAGGCTTGCCGGCTTCTACTTCTTTCTGTGCAATTTTGAGGGCCCGTTGATACATGATTGTTTCAACAACCTCTTGCCTGGCATTCGAAGAGTTTTCTTCCATGCCTTCTTTATTGTCTGCCTCGTAGCGCAGGATTTCATCCATAGTACTAACCGTTCCCTCCATCCTAGAAGAGATAATTGCCTCTTGGTTGCGAAGGGGGGCGATTAGGAATTCACTATTATGCATTCCTTTCATCATTTGATCAAAACGCGAAATAGCCGCCGTAGCTTTAGCTAAGGGAGTTACAAGTTTTGAATAGTCGATATTTTGAGGTGGAAACTTATCGTAGTGATAATACACCGCTTTCTCTAAGTTTAATTCCGATACAGGAATTGCCATAAGATGCTCACTTTTATATATTTTTTAAAAATACAACTTGATGTTCAGATCTTAAGCTTATTGAGAACCAAACTTATTAGAGTCTCTAATTAGAACTTCAAAACCCTTTGTCTATTATATTTTATCATTTTTGAGACTCAAAGTTATTTGAGCTTGCAAGCTGAGACTCAAAGTTATTTGAGCTTCTAATTAAAGAGAGTTTAAGACTCAAAAAATTAATTGCATATAATTTTAATTAAGCGGCTGATTTCAAATAATTATTAAGCGTTCCACAACAGAGTATGAATTCATATTTATCTAACCATTCTAGATTCTAGTTCCTTTTAAACTGAAACCAGAATCTTTTTATCTCCGTATACAGTAGCAGCTGATCATCCTGCGACAATGGCCTGGCATGCATAGTCTCGACACGGGGCAAGTTCATTCTATTAAAGGATTCTCGCACATTAGCCGGGTCTCTGAAAATTGCTTTAAAAACGGTATTCCAATTATCTGTTCTATTAATTACACGCTCATAGTCAGTGAAATCTGCAAAGCAGATAATGTGGCAAGGCTTTCTTCCAGCTTGCTGGGCCTTCTCTTGTTTCTCACACCAGGAATCATAAAGTCCATTTGGTAGTTTATGCTTAGGCCAATCTTCTCCCCAAGCTTCTGTCATCGTCTTGTTAATAAAGTTTCGAATTTGAATTTCGAAACGCATTAGCCATAAGTGAGCCTCATTGGTTCTTTGGAATGCAGACCCATCTTCATTTTCTTCTGGCTCGACAGGTTCTCCAAAGATTTCGACAATAGCTGGCGATGGAATAGGAAGTTCTTCCATGCCCAAACTATTTTCAAAAACAATAGGTGGAAAATTGGTTAGCTCAGAACGAAACCCTTGTTCAGAATAATAAACTGCTCGAGAATCTAAATTAGAGCCTATGGTCAATGCATTGACATCACGCCAGTCGCCCAGGTCTGATCTTAGACCAACAGTCAATTCTCTCCCAAAGGGATCAAGCTTTGACACTGCAAACTTAATTCCCTGCAGTTCTGCAAAAGCACTCGCAGATGAAGCTATATTAAATGTGTTGAGCCAAGGAGAATTCATACCCGCTATTTTAGAAACAAGAGTATCACTAAAAATAGACGCAAATGGTCCCGCAGCACCAAAACTAGCAGCTAAGGAATCAAATTTACTAATGCTAGGAATTTCGAATTGGCTGTTGAACTTTTCCCAAGCTTTATATGCAGAGGATACCTCAAAGACTTTTTGTAGCTCCAAATTTCTATCCGATAACTTTTTAAGATCATCTAGAGGTCCAATCACGTTTTTGTGCATTAATAAAGCAGCACCATTTCTTGTAATAGAATCAAATGCCGCTTGCATATAAACGCCATTAGGCTGGAGGCCCTGAATAGCATCCGTGAACTTTTTTAATGGGAGAATTTTACCTTCACTAATCCGAGCTAGTGCGCTCTGAGCAGAATTTACTCCCAATAACGGATCAGCCAAATGTTTAGAAATTTTATATGCTGAGCCGCACTCTACATTTAGCAAATCGTTAAGTTTCGCCGCGCTATTAACGTGCGTATGCAAGGCATTAGTGAGCCTTAGATTTTTAGGTTGATACTTATCTTTTGGCTCGTTCATTTTTACTCTATCTCATTTCAGCATCGCTGTTCGTACTATCATCATCAGACTGCTTCATATTGTTAATGATCCAAATTAGAACATCACGAGGCTTGTCTCTAAACATAGAACGGCTTCGCATAGGGTCATCAAGATCATCTTCATATCGCGCGTAGAGGCTATTAAGCATAGAGAGAATCTTTGCTTGTTCTTCAGAGCTAGACTCAGCCGGTAGATTAGAAGCCAACTTCATAATCACACCAGCTTCAGCAGGCCGCCCTTTGAGTTGCAGTGCTTTTGCAATGTACCAATTGTTTGCAGCTACTTTTGAGTACCAATTGACCTTAGACCAATCAAATTCGCTTTGATAACGAGAGGTTGCAATGGCCAAGCTAACCTGAGTTTTAGCAATCTTTAAGAGGAATTCTGGATCTACTAATAACATTTCCGGTTTAGCATGCATTACTCTTAATGCAAAATTAGTTAGATGATCGACTAAGTTCTCAGAAAATTGCACATTAAACGTTTTGAAGAACGTTGTTAGCCAAATGGCTCGCAACATCAGTTGCATGACCGCGTCAATTTCTGCATCTAATTCTTCATGGCCCCGTATCAGGCTGTAAGTATCCCAATACGTATGAAGCAAAACATTAATTCCTTCAACGAACTGATATTGGAACTGGGTGGCAAACTCTTCTTCTTCGCGAATCATATCTCGCAAATGATTTAGAACGTGCTCGCTGATCTTCATAAAGTCGAGAAAAGATCGCTGATTTTCTTTCACTAAACTCTTCTCGACCAAACTAAGGGCCTGTCGATTCAACTGGAAGATATTATTTAAATCAGTGCTTTGATAAGCCGGATTGCATTCCATGATACTATATTGAATTTTCAACAATTTATCGAAGTCATTTTTGGCTTTAAGCACTGTATAAATTGAGGAGCTGACATCATCGCATTGCCAATGTCCTAGCCTGATAAGATTAGCTAAAATTGCCGTAGTGTTTTCAATAAGCCTGTTAGTGGCTATCTGATAGAATGACTGACTGGTTTTCTTTGTAGCAAGAGCTACAGCGGTTGCCTGAACTAAGGTTCTCTGGAAATCTATAACTGTCGGGTAAATGTCATTAAGATTTTCTCGCTGCGCAAGAAACGCCATCACGCGTGTAAGATTACCTGAATCTCTCATTACTGCATCTACCCAACCTTCTTTTGCTACTTCCTCGGCGGATATCTTCCAACGCCCGAGGATTGAGTTTAAGATTGGGTTTGTACCATATTTGAAGTTTTTAAACTCTATAGAGTGCACCAGTACAACAAGCGCACTGTAAGTTTCTTGAACTGCAATTACAGAGAGCTCATCTTTTTTTTCTAAAGCGTATTTGCTAAGCCTTCCTAAATGTTCAAGAATAGCATTCGGGATTGTAGCAGCGTTGGTAGTAGCTACAAATAGCGAGGCTTGATCAGGGAATGTCACGGCACTTTCGGCACGTTGGCTGAGGTAAATTTGTAAGATTTGCGTATAGGCGGATAAAGCTTGCCGCAAAACCAAGCGATTGCCCTTATCCATAATGATCTTAGCGGCATCGTATAGAGAATCACATTTGATAATTATTGAATCATCAAGCCTACTACAATTCTTTTGCAAAACGGCCGCGAGCCACGCGTCATCAACTTCAAGTGTGGCATTCTTTTTAAACCGCTTAAGCAATATGGCGATCCCCTTGCGATCAGATTTTACATTCTTTCTGACTTCTTTTAGCAAAGCTCGGATAACGTAATTAGGTTGTAATTTGCTAATAAGGTTTTGTTGATAAAACCTAAGTATATCAAGGCTTGTACCGATCACAAATACAGCGAGAGCCAAAGAAAAAGATTGAGGGAGCTTTGAGGTAAACTTAAAAAACCCACCCAATGGCAACAAAGTCAGCACACCAAGAACATAGAATGCAGCCCGGGTCTCAGGATCCTTTAGAACAACATGAATAATTCCTGCGCTAAACGTCTCGGAGGCTTTCTCAATTGGAATAATGCTCAGCGAGAAAGCAATGGTGATGACTGTAGCTACGATCGCCGTTGTTCCAACGAGCAATGTCATCATCGAATCCGGGCCGATATCTTGCCCCCACAGATACAGCGCAGTCGCTATTAACATGGAAGTGATGGTGAGAGCCCCGGATTTAATCAGGTTCTTTAGCTTCTTACACCAGCTCAAAGCATAACTAAGGCCAAGCCCAATAGTCTTATTGGGGGCCAGCAAATCTACTCCACAGATGTTGAAACTGATCAATGTGATTCCTAGACTTCACGTAAACACTCATATCACTTACAGGGAATTAATACGATGGGCTATCTTCAGCATTGTGCACACTTATCTTATCGCCAGCATCATACTCTGAAAGCAAGCAATGCTAAATTCTAAGATAAATCAAAATCTTTCAAGTGCTCCCATGAAAGAGATTGCCAATAGATGCTCGCATCTGAGTCACACTACACTCAATTCACATAAGGATAAGCGCATTAGCTACATAGTAGCAATAATGACGTGACAGACCACTTAGGCTCTCCCACCGTTTCCAGACTGCTATATCTTATGCCATGCAGATAACGCTATTTAGAAGGATCCCGCATGCCCGAGAATAATTCATTACAATTTCTTCGTTTGCCTGAAGTTATGGCGCAGACAGGAATGAGCCGCTCATCGCTATATTCACTAATCAAACAAGAAGCTTTTCCTAAACAAATTAAACTGAGCAAACGGCTAGTTGCTTGGGTAAAAAGCGACGTAGAAGCATGGATGAAGCAACGTATAACGGATGGGAGCTGCACATGACCTTTGAGAAAGTTAGCTGCTCTCAATTTCAGGTCATTGCCCAAAAAATTGGTCTGCGTTTTCCTGATCTGAATTTAGATGGAATCACTCACCACAATAAAGAGTTGGATCGCTTCCTTCTTCACCAGGGCAGGAATTACTTTGGCTTTAATACGTGCGCTTTGTTTTTGAGTGCATTCAAGCCGCATTGGACTGTCCCCATCACTTCCGATGACCTATTGCGTGCCATACGCAGAAGCACTCAGGAGAAAGACATTACGGAAGGTGTGGTAATCTTAGCAGCCATTCATTTACAGTGCCGTGTTACTGTTGATTCCACTGTTAGTGGAAGGCCCCTATGCACCATTGACCCGTCTTCAATGGTATAGATTATGCTTGTTTCTGAGCCACGGCGCCCGCTTCAACCTTACTCTTGGGCGGAATTTCAAGCACAACCTTCCCAACCTTTTCTTATCAAAGGTTTGTTGAGAAAAGGGAGCATGAGCGTCATTTACGGCGAGAGCAATTCTGGCAAAACATTCCTTGCTTTGACTGTGATCATGTCAGTCCTCATAGAGGTCCCATTTCATGGATTGCGGGCACGAAAAGGAACCGTTGTCTACATTGCAGCCGAGGGAGGAGTTGGCCTCATTGACCGTTTACATGCATTGCGGATTTTTCATGATTTGGAACAATACCCACCTTTGCACATCATACCCGCGAGCATCGATCTGTGTAAAAGCACAAATGATGCGCTCACTCTTGTGAAAGAAATACAGCTAATCGATGAAGTTCAGTTGATCGTAATTGATACCCTTGCACGTGCCTTATCAGGGGGAAACGAGAACAATCCCGATGACATGGGAGCCTTCATCCGCAATTGCGATACTATCCGAGAACAGACGCATGCGCATATAATGGTCATTCATCACAGCGGAAAAGACACCAAAAAGGGCGCACGTGGGCACAGTTCTTTAAGGGGAGCCATCGATACAGAAATTGTCGTCACAAATGATGGCGAGACAGTATTGGCAGAGATTACTAAACAGCGCGATGGTAAGAAAGAGCAGCGATATGCATTCAATATGAAAGTGATCGAACTTGGAACTGATGACGATGGCGATGCAATAAGCTCCTGTGTTCTCATTCCCTCAGAAGACGACAGCTCCTTTTCATTGCAGCAATTAAAAGGGCAAAAGAAAACAGCCCTAGAGCATATTAAAGCTCATTTGAAGGCTATGGGCAGAATGCAAATTGTCGATAACATATCCAAGACAACAGCCCAAGCAATGGAGGTCTCAGAAATGAAAAGACTTTTACAGAGGGACGGTATTATTTCGTCCCAAAAAATCGAAAATATCGGAAGATGCATCAGCCGCTTAATGCAGGATTTACAAAATCTTAATCACATTGAAATATCGAACAATTTAATCTTTATACCACAGATTCCATAGCATACTGTCGGCTCTTTTGTTCCGGACGGACAGGACAAACCTATATAGGGTTGTCCACCGTCCGACATAGCCCCAGAGGGCATTTAGGTTCTTCCACCCAATATTTAACCAGCGGGTCAGCACGAGGCGCTAAAAAATGCTAACTTAGAGAAAAGCCCGCTACATATTCTGAATATTTCTCCTATCCATTAGACAGAGCCAACACAGGAGAAAACCGGTTGAAAGATGCCTCATCACGGCTGCTGCATTTGTTTAATAAAATCGCCTTTCGTGGCTTTACTTTTTGCCTTATCGGCAATTACTTTATCTCTTTCTTCACATTCATATTTTCTCTGGGGAAGCCAAGTTTCAGGCTCTTTTGACAAAACAACTGTATCAAAGCTTGATGGCTTAATTGCTAAGTTGTCGAGACCGCAATTATGCCAATAGTTTCTCTTAGCACTGCGCCCCATAGGGGAGCCAAGGTATCTCTCAACAACATCGCGCAAAATATAGGTGCATCCCTCAGGATAAATATATTCGTCATCCCAAGAATCCGTGCCGCGCTTGGGCGCGCACCTCTTTTCATGGGAAACTGTCTCCAGCATTACTTCCACACTATCCACGTTGTGATATGGCGGGTTTATTACGAGCTGAACCTCTTTAATTTTTAACCCAAAAACAGAGCCATTATCCTTCACTTTACTACATCTAATCTCGCTAGATGATACCGCCTCAGAGCATGCATTGAATCCCATTTTCTTGGCTTCGCTGACAGCCATTCCCGGATAGGCTCCCGCAATCTTAAAATTATTAAATAGGTTCGTTTCTTGAGAGCCCTGCGGGTTTGCTACAGCTGGCGACGCCATGCTTAAAATACATAAAAATAGTATCAACGCTCTTCTGCCAACTGGAATAATTGCCATAGTTTTACTCTCCTCCAATGGTGATCGGGGAGCGACTGTCTTGTTCGTCAAGCAAGAAGTGC